>JAZOWJ010000334.1:0-5904 GCA_045659125.1 Acutalibacteraceae bacterium | reverse complement strand
GCAGGTCGCCTGCCTTGAGGTCCTGTGCGGCATTGAGAGAATCGACAACCCACAGCTGGTCGCGTGCACGGCTGACCGCAACATTATAGCGCTTGCGGAATGCATCGTCCGCACCGAAATTCTGCAGTCGCAGCGGATTGTCACCCTGCTTGCTGTCTACCACACTCAGGAAAATAACATCCCTTTCATCACCCTGGAAGTTGGATGCATTGCCGCAAAGAATGCTGCGGTTGACAATATCCTTGTGGTCAATCTGCTCTTCAAGCATGCGCTGCAGCACCTTGACCTGCTCATCGCCGAGCAGAGAGATGATGCCGAAGCTCTTGCCCTCGTATTCGGGCTGTGCAAGGCAGGCCTTGAGCAGGGCTATGAGGGCTTGCGCTTCCCTCGGATTGGTTTTGTTTTTCAATCGCTTGCCGTCTGCAACATGGTAACGAATGACATTCGGCAGCAGTATGTTTTCGCTTGTGTCACGCAGTGGCTTGATTTTGCAGTCATACGACAGCATGTTGCTGAAGCCGATGATTTCAGGCACACAGCGGAAATGCTCACGCAGCATCAACGGCTGGAAGGTGGTTTTTGCAATGTCGTAGACAGAGGTTTTTGCATCATACAGATGGTCATTGGGAATCTTGTCCTTGATGTACATCTGCTGCAGTGCGTTGACCTTTTCCACCTGCACACCGATGGCCATGGGGCTGACCTGCTTGTCGTCACCTACGATAATCAGCTTTTTGCCCATATACAGAATGGCAAGGGATGCCACATCGGACTGGCTTGCCTCGTCAATGATGATGATGTCGAAGCTGTTTTCCTTCGGATTCAGGCTTTCGAGTGCCTTGCCGATGGGCATGATCCATGCAGGTACAGCGGTCTGGCAGCGGCTCATCAGCTCACGTGCCTTTGCCTTGAGGGCAGGTGCATTTTTGCCCATGCCCTTGCCGATTTTCTGTACGGTCTGCTTCCAGCCCTGCAGAGCATGGCGCATATCAATGTCGCCCTCGGTCTTGCAAAGAAGATGATACCATGCGCTCTTTTCTGCGTATGCTGCGGTGATTTTACGGTATTCGCGGCTCAGCTGTACGCTTCTTGCCTGCAGCTCGGTGAAGGGCTTTTCAAGAATATTCGCAAGCATGACATTCAGCTGCACCCATTTCCATGCATCCTGTGCGTTTGCAGGGGGCTCACCCTCGCCATGCACACCGTCACGGTCACGCAGAGCCTGTGCCCACTGCGGTGCCAACGGCTGCAGAAGTCCCAGCAGCTCATTGCGCTTACGCAGAAGGTCATATTTTGTGTACATATATTTCAGGCTTGCAAAGGTTGCGCTGTAGGCCTCGGGGTCATTGCATTCCAGTGCGTTCAACAGCTGCTTGCAGAGCGTGCTTGAGGTGCGAAGACCCTCCTGCAGAATGCTGCGCAGGTGTTCGATTTCTTCCTTGCAGGTGTTTGCCTGCAGAATGAATGTGCAGGCATTGCAGATTTCCGGCAGCTCGTTGATGACGGCATGCATCAGCTTTTTGTTCTTGGTGATTTCGGAATCCATGGGGTTGCTTGCAAACAGCACATCGGAAGGAATGCCGATGGCCTCCATGCAGGCCGAAACGGGTGCATACACGGTTTCATACCAGTCAAGGCAATTCTGAATCAGATGAATCCAGTTTTCGGCAATGCGCTCGGGCTCGTTTGCATCCAGCGCATCAAAAGCGGAAATGCCGTAAGGCTGCATCAGCGGATTCCAGTAGCTTGCGCATTGTGCACGGGCTGCCTGCAGACGGACAATGCGAATCAGCAGATCGCAGTCATTGTCGGATGCGAGGGGGACACCGTTGATGCGTACATTCTCGTAAACCTGCTTGATTTTCTTATCCAGCAGCAGGTCGAGCTTTGAAAGCTTGCCCTTGAGTGAGAAGATTCTCTTCATATCATCAAAGGTGCCGAAGTGCAGGGCAGGATCCTTCAGTGCACCAAGGGTAATCGTTTTGCCGAACAGCAGGGGAATGGAATCCTCTGCCAGCTTTACTGTTTCCTGAATCTGGTTGATGAGCATCTGCCAGCATTCACGGTAAGCACCGCCGTTTTTACCGTCGGCAATGGCTTTTTCCATCCAGGGATCCAGGGTGGTTATACCGCTGACTGCGGCTTCCAGTGTTCTGATGATTTGCTCGTCGGGATAGGAAATGGTGAATTCCTTTTCACCGTTTGTGAAAAGAATGCTCTTTTCGACAAAATTGTCATGTGCCGTCCATGCAGCTGCTTCGTTTTGCTCTGCAAGGGCTTGGTTGGCATAAGACAGAATGTCGAGGGTATCTTCGTATTTGTCGGGAGTAAGCAGGGAATCGGGATTGGGAATGCCTGTGGACAGCTCTGCCTCGTCAATGGCAGACAGCTCTGTATTGCTTCTGTAAAGGGCGCAAAGCTCCTGCATGGTAAACGGGAAGGGTGCGGTCGGGTCAATCGTACCCGGAATCCACGCAAGCTCCTGCTCATTTTCGCAGATGAACTGTGCGGCCTGCGAGGGGGAAATTTCCTCATCGGAATACACCAGCGGTGTGCATTCACTGCGGATGATTTCATACAATTCCTTGCGCACATCGGCAAGCTCACGAATAATCTGCTCGCGTTGCAGGGCAAGGTCGGTCATTTCGTTTTTCAGCTCAAAGGATGTGGTGGCAGCCATGTAATCGGTGATGCCGTCCACACTTTTTTCCATGTCAGTGTTGGAATCCTCAAGCATGGAAACGCAAAGATTGCGAAGTCCCGGCACAAGCTTGTCCTTGAGCACGGACAGTGCCTTGGAGGTGTGGCTTGTTACCAGAACACTTTTGCCCTGTGCCAGAAAATGGCCGAGCAGGTTTGCAATGGAGTGTGTTTTGCCCGTGCCGGGAGGGCCTTGTACAAGCACGGCATTGAATAAGCCGATGCGACGGGCAATTTCAAGCTGCTCCTTGTTGGCTTCCTTGGAAAGCAGGAAGTCCACACTTTCACCGCCGACGGCAGCAAGCTGCTCCTCGATGGTGACGGGGCTGTCGGCTTCGGGAATGTCAATTTTACCGCCGCTTACAATGTCGATGATGGGATTGGGAATATAGCCCGTTTCCTGCACATTTTCAATAATCTGCTCAATGGCCTTGACCGTGCCGTTGAGGCGGTTGCGCACGATGAAGCAGGGGTCGGTATAAATGAGAATACGGTTTTCCTTGTACCAGTTTTTCGGTATGCCGTTTTCGGAGAAAATGCTTTTGTCACTTAACCGGCGCACTGCACGCTTGAGAAACTGCGGTGTTTCAATGCGGTCAAACGGATGATAATCGTATTGCGCAAGCTCCTCCTGCAGCAGCTTGACGGCATCGAGGTTGATGTCGTTCATGGCACGGAAGGGAATTACATACAGCTCGCAGGGTGCATCGGTGTCCTCTGCATAAATGGTGTTGATATCGGGGTCATAACGCAGACGGATTCGCTTTGTGAGAATGGGATGGCAGATTTCGGCATTTTCCTTGTCGCGCAGAATGCCGTTTGCCAGAATGAATTCCGTGGTTTCCGCATTGCGCTGCAAATCAAAATACAGACGATACAATTCGGAAAACAGCTTGGCTGTGCCTTCGTAAGCATGCTGTTTTTCCACCCATGCCTGACGCAGAAGGCTCCAGTCGTTGAAATCGGCAACACGCGATTCGTCATCGTTAAAGCTCTCAAAGCTGATTTCGGGGTCGATGGGCACCGGGTCCTCAACAAGCCCCTCATCGGTGGTCAGGTAGGAAACGGATGTTGTCTGTGCAGACTTGCTTGCTGCTTGCATGGCACCCGACTGCAGAGGTCTTGCATCGATCACACTTGCCTGCTTGCGGAAGGATTCCCAACCGTCAGCAAGCCAGCCGCGCAGGCTTTCATGCGGGGCAGGACAGGCGGTGAATTCGGGCTTGCGGACAGAAAACAGAACGCTGCCGTTTGTTTCCTGCGTATCCTCGTCCGTGCAATCGCGAAAAAAAACGGAAATATGCTCGGGATCATCGGGGAATGAGGAAAGAACACGGCACCAGGTGTTGTCTGCCATGTGGGTGATGTTTTTCTGGCGAAGCTTGTAAAGCTCCATAATAAAGCGGAACAGGGAAATCACTTTTTCCTGTTCATCCCCTGCAGCAAGGGGTGTAAGGCTTGTTTCCGGATTCATCATACTGTGATCCTTTCTGTCAGCCGTGCTGACTGTTTCTGAAAATAAAGTATAAATTCCACTATTTTAATAGTAACACAAAAAAATATAAAAGTAAAGCACGATTTGCCTTGCCTCCGGAAGCGAAAAAACAGGCTTTTTTTTGCGGAAATTTAAAATTTTTACACCCTCTGAAGCCCGTAGAATCGGGCTTTTTGACATGTCGAGGGTAAAAAAGTGCACCAGAAATTTTTTTTGCCTTTTGCTACAATACACCACGCTGCGGGACGGGCTGGCAAAACCACACAAAGGAGATGTGTTTTTGAAAAAGAAACCGAATGTTTCTGCCGATGCCCTGCTCGACACCCTGCTGCTGACTGCGGATGTGCTTGTCCGGACCTTGCACGAGTCGGTCAGCCGCGAGGGCGGGGAAAAGGCAGAGCTTCGCAGTATCAAGGAATGGACATCTGCCGCCAAGGAGCTGACGGCACTTGTCAGAAGCCTCAGCGAACGGGAAACGCAGAATTCTGCAGAAATCAACCGTATTACGGTGCGTTTTCTGGATGCGGAGGAGTTCACAAAATAAGCTCCGACGGAAAGGAAAGGAAAATGGACTACACTCTGAACATTCCTGCACCCAACGAAAAGCAGAAGCTGTTTCTGCGTGACACGCATAAGTATGTTGCTTTCGGCGGTGCACGCGGTGGCGGAAAGAGCTGGGCAGTGCGTGTCAAGGCGGTGCTGCTTGCACTGCAGTATCCGGGCATCAAAATCATGATCGTGCGCCATACCTATCCCGAGCTTCGTGCCAATCATATCAATCCGATGCGGGAAATGCTCGGCTCCCTTGCGGTCTATAAGGAAACGGCAAAGGAGTTTCAGTTTCCCGACGGCAGTGTCATTATGTTCCGTCATTGCCAGACCGAAAAGGATGTGGACAAGTATCAGGGCACGGAGGTGGATGTGCTGTTTCTGGACGAGGCCACGCAGCTGAGCGAGGAGCAATACAACCGCTTCAAGGCCTGCGTGCGCGGTGTCAACAAATTTCCCAAGCGCATTTACCTGACCTGCAATCCGGGCGGTGAGGGGCACGCATGGGTCAAGCGACTGTTTATTGACCGCAGCTACAACAGCGGTGAAAATGCAGAGGAATATTCCTTTATTCAATCGCTTGTGACCGACAACAAGGCCTTGCTGTCGAGTGACCCCGACTACATCCGACAGCTTGAGGCTTTGCCGCCGAAGCTGCGAAAGGCATGGCTGGAGGGTGACTGGAACATTTTTGAGGGACAGTTCTTTGAGGACTTCGTTGACCGTCCCGAATACTACAGTCAGCGCAGGTGGACGCATGTGATTGAGCCGTTTGAGGTGCCGCCCGAATGGAACATTGTGCGCTCGTTCGACTTCGGCTATTCCAAGCCCTTTTCGTGCGATTGGTGGGCCATTGATTATGACGGCAGAGCCTATCTGATTCTGCAGCTGTACGGCTGTACGGCGAATCCCGATGAGGGCTTGCGTTGGTATCCCGACCGCATTTTCAAGGAAATACGGCGCATTGAATGTGAGCACCGATGGCTGAAGAACCGCCGCATCACAGGGGTTGCCGACCCGTCGATATGGGACGATTCAAGGGGCAATGCCGTAATCGACAGTGCCGACCGCCACTTTGTGTATTTTTCAAAGGGTGACAACCGACGGCTGTCGGGCTGGATGCAGTGCCACTACCGCCTTGCATTCGATGAAAACGGACT
>JAZOWJ010000333.1:0-1280 GCA_045659125.1 Acutalibacteraceae bacterium | reverse complement strand
CCATGTCTTTGCATGATGATATTTCGGTTTATCTTGAACGCGATTTATATCCTTTTCATATGCCCGGTCACAAAAGAAACCCTGCGTTTGACTCCATGAACGGGCTTTTTTCACGCGATCTGACCGAGGTGGACGGTGTGGATGATCTGCACTGTCCGCAGGGAATTATAATGAATGCGCAGGCAAGAGCCGCAGCCCTGTATGATGCGGATGATGCTTATTTTCTTGTCAACGGCAGCACGGCAGGCATTCTCACTGCCATCAGTGCCGCTGTGCCGTCAGGCGGTAAAATTATTGTCGCCCGAAACTGCCACAAGGCGATTTACAATGCGGTTTTTCTTCGTAATCTGACACCTGCTTACGTGTTTGCTGCATTCGATGAAAATTTCGGCATCAACGGCAGTGTGTTGCCCGAAGAAATTGAAAAAGCAATTGCCGAAAACCCCGATGCCAAAGCGGTTATCCTGACCTCACCCACCTATGACGGAGTGATCAGTGATATCAAAACAATTGCGGAAATTGTGCACAAAAACGGAATGATTCTGATTGTTGATTCGGCGCACGGTGCACATCTCGGCTTTCATCCTGCCTTTCCCGACAGTGCTTTGCAGCTCGGCGCAGATGCAGTCGTTATCAGCCTGCACAAAACCCTGCCGTCACCGACAGGCACTGCGATGCTCCTGACGAAAGGGGAGCGCATTGCAAAAAACAAAATCCGTCGTTTCCTCGATGTGTATGAAACAAGCAGCCCGTCTTATCTGTTTTTGTCTGCCATGGATGCCTGCATCGGCTTGTTGACAGCGCAGAAAGACCGCTTGTTTTCTTCATTCAACGAAAAGCTTGATATCTTCAATGAACAGATGCAAAAGCTTCGGTATGTCCGTGTGCTCGGCAACGGCACTGACAGCATTGAAAAGCATCCTGCCATATTTGCGCATGACAAAAGCCGTCTTGTGGTCAAGGCGCATCAGCTGCCCATGAACGGCTTTGAACTTGAGGATGCACTGCGCGAGCGTTTCGGCGTGGAAGCGGAAATGGCCTTTGCCGATTGTGCGGTGTTCCTGACAAGCATCTGCGACACAAAAGAAGGCTTTGACCGACTTGCTGACGGACTTCTGACACTCGATGGTGAAAATCATGAACAGGTAAGCAAAATGCCGTATCCTGCAGCCCCCTGTCCGAAAACAGTATGCAAGCCCTTTGAGGCGGAATTGCTTGACGGTGAGAGCCTGCCTCTGATGAATGCACAAGGCCGCATCTGCCGTGAGTTTGTTTGTGCT
>JAZOWJ010000332.1:0-3157 GCA_045659125.1 Acutalibacteraceae bacterium | reverse complement strand
ACTTTGCAAAAGCAGGTGCTTATATCTGCAACAACGGTGCTTTTAAAATGTCGGGCGGCTCGGTTGAAGCCAAGGTTACGGTCGGCATTGACACCTCTTATACATACGGTCTGCAGATTGATAAATCCGATCTTCATATTTCGGGCGGCATCCTGAAGGCCTCGGGCTATCAGGCGATCAGTGTCAACGGTCTTTCTGCAAAGGCTGACAGAGGAGAATGCAAGCCCTTTGAGCTCAGCGGCGGCTCTGTTACGGCAGTCGGTACGGACTCGGGTCTTCGCTGCTATGATTCGGCAGCTCTGATTACAGGCGGTGTCATCAATGCATCCGCTTCGGTCAACTCGGGTGTTTATCTGTCCTACAGCGACCTGCAGATGAGCGACGGTATGCTTATTGCAGACGGCGGTGTTTACGGCATCAACAGCAGCAATGCCCATCCTGTCATCACAGGCGGTCAGATCATTGCTGACGGCGACAACTACGGTTTCTTCTGTATGGGGCAGATTACCATCGAGGATGGCTCTGTTACCGCTATCGGCGGCAATACGGGTCTGGTGGCTTCCACCAAGCTGCTTACGGTCGGCTCCTCCGGCGCAAGCCGTGCGTCCCTTATGGCAGTCGGCGGTTCGTTTGCTGTTGCAGGCTCTCCCGTTATGCTGTTCGGCAGAACGTATGATTATACTACGGATCTCAATTATAAAATGCTTTGCTTTGTGGACGGTGCGGAAAGTTATCGCTCCGATGCTGTCTGTTCTCTGAAAATCAACGGCTCTCCCGTGGACATTGCAGCTGATATGCTTGCAAGCGGTGTCAATGTTGCCTACAACAGCGGCGGCTCTGCTGCAAACTACAAATGGATGCTGCAGAAGAGTGTCAATGGCCGTTATACCCTGACTCTCAACGGTGC
Source organism: Acutalibacteraceae bacterium (assembly GCA_045659125.1). Lineage (GTDB taxonomy): Bacteria > Bacillota > Clostridia > Oscillospirales > Acutalibacteraceae > RUG806. The sequence goes on along the minus strand of JAZOWJ010000332.1, from coordinate 2,250 downwards.
AAACCTGTCGGGTATGGAAATCACGGGTGCGGTGGATGTGATTCTGCGTGAAGCCGCCTCTTCGCTGACGGGCGAATTGAAAATGACCAATGCTTATCTCCGTCTGGAGGGGAACGCAAGCAGCATTTCCGTTACCAACTCCGGCGGTAATGCCGTCAATATGCTCAACAGTGTGCTTGTGCACAACGGCGGCACACTTGACCTTCGTTCGCCGATGTATGCCTATGCATCCGATTTTGTTGAAATGGGTGTGCTTTACGGTAACCATCGTAACGACACAATCACACTTGCAAGCAGTGATGCCGTGCTCATTGGTGCTACTGCACAGAATACGGATTCCTCGGCCTTGTTTGCTCTGAATAATTCTGCATTGCAGGCTTACGGCAGTGAGCTGATTGCCAATGGGGTCACAGGCACTGCCATCAATGCAGCAGACGGTCGTTTGCTCTTTGAAAAATGCACAATCACTACCAACGGCGGTGCAGGCATTGCTGCTAAAAAGCTGACCGCCAATGACAGCACCTTCTCTGTAACGGGCTGCATCGGCAGAGGTATTGCTGTCGGCACAGGCGGTGTGAGCTTTGATAATTGCGCAGTTACCATTGCTGCGCAGGAGGAAGCGCTGTTCACACAGGGTGATGCCGATTTCATCAGCACCAATCTGCGTGCAGACAGTGCAGACGGTGTCAAAACCGTGCTTCTTTCTGCTGCACCCGATTCGCTTGCACGCATCTCCGTATCGGGTCACAGCCTGATTAAATCCGGTAAGCAGCCTGTTCGTATTGCAGATGAAAACGGTGTTGCTTCTTACTTTGCAAACGAGGATGTTGCACTTTCGAGTGTGTTCATTTCCAATGAGCATAACTACAGCCAGTCTGCGGCTTATATTTACTGCAACACGGTCGGTACGGCTGTGATGTCCTGCACCTATACCGATTGCACCTGCACACTGACAAAGGTTATGCCGGAGGTTTCGCATGATTTCAGTGTTTATGTTCCTAATGGGGATGCAACCTGTTCCTCGGACGGCACAAAGACGGCAACCTGCCCGGTCTGCTTTGCGAAAATAACGGTGATGGATATTGATTCCAAAACCGATCATACCTTCACGGATTACAAGACCAATCACGATGCACAGTGCCTTGCAGACGGTACCAAGACCGCAAAGTGCGACTACTGCGATGCAACCGACACGCAGCCTGATGTCGGCTCTGCACTCGGCCATGATTATGAAGTCGTTGTGGTTTCGGGTGACTGCGAAAACAATGTATGGACCAAAATGGCTTGCACTCGTTGCGATTATGAAACCGAGCCGCAGGATACAGGCAGTCTCGGCGATCATAAATGGGATGAAACAAAGGGCTGCAGTGAAATTCGTGTCTGCACGGTTTGTGCATTCTCGGACGGCAGATTGCTGAATCACAAGTATTCCGACTTTGTTGTCGATAAAGCAGCAACCTGCACGGCTGCAGGTACGCTTTCGGCTGTTTGCGACCGTTGCGGTGAAAAGCAGACTGTGGAAAATCCCGATGACCCTGCCACGGGACATGATCCCAAGGGCTGGATTGTTATCAACGAGCCCACTGCTTATTCCACGGGCACCAAGTCACTGATGTGCAACAAGTGTCCCATGCAGATTGAAACACAGATTCTTGCCATCACGGTTGTTCCCGTTGCACAGACAGGCATCCGTGTGGATTACGAAAATAATATTGTCATTCTTGAGCAGACAGGCCTTAGTGTCAGCGCATTGCGCAATATGCTTGATAACAGCGGCAATGTCATCATTATGACGAGCGCAGGTGTGCGTGTCGAGGATGATGTGCTTGCGCAAACAGGCATGGGAATCAAGGTGACCAATAACGGCCAGCTCTTCAAGCTTGCAGTGCTTGGTGACCTCGACGGTGACGGTGTGCTGGAGTCCGGTGATGCGCGAATTGCACTGCGTATTTCCGTTGGTCTGGATGCTGCAGATGTCGAAAAGGTCTGCGCAGGGGATACAGACGGAAACGGTCAGCTGACCTCCCGTGATGCCCGTACCCTTCTTCGTCGCTCTGTCGGCCTTGAATAATGAATAAAAGATAAAAAAAAGGGACTGAAATTCAGTCCCTTTTGTTTTACTTCCTCACGGAAATGCGTGGATTTTAAAACAAATAAATTATGGTTTATTGCATAAACCATAAAATGATATACGCCCCGATGGGGCGAATGATATCACACCTGCGGTGTGGTGATATACGCTTCGCGTGT
>JAZOWJ010000331.1:0-6294 GCA_045659125.1 Acutalibacteraceae bacterium | reverse complement strand
CCTTGGCTTGTGCCTGTAATCAGAATTCTCATGCTTTGCCTCCGTTCATAAAAGTAAGATATTCCTCTCCCACATGCTGTTCCTTCCACTTTTTGAAAACGCAATAGCCGATCGGTGAAAAAATGATTTCCATAATCAGCTCGGCCACAGCCCCCGTCAGTGCGCACATGGCACACTGCAGGAACGTCCAGCAGAAGCCGTCCCAGAAAACAGGTGCAAACAGCATAAAAACAATGACGGAAAAAATAAGATTGTCCGTAAATTGCCCGATGAAGGTGGAAATGTAGGTCTGTGCCGCATATGCAAGCCTGTCGTCGGGGTTGTGTCTGAATGCCTTGCCGATGAGCCAATTGAGCAGATTGTTGATTCCTGCCGAAATCAGAAACGCAACCGTGCTGCCCAGCAGAATGAACCATGTGCCGCCCAGAATGCCGTTGAGCGCGGTGTAGTCGTTTGCATTCGACGGGATGATGCTTGCAACATAAAAAATCAGGCAGGTCAGCACATTGATGGCCGAAGCCAGCAGGGCTATCTTGTTGGATGCCTTGGGCCCGAAGTATTTTGTGATCACATCCATGCACATGAAGGAAAGCCACGAAATCAGAATCCCCCCGTCAAGCGCAATAAAATGATTCTGAAACAGCGTTTTGTTGGCAAGCAGATTCATGCACACAACGCTCACCACAAACAGCGAAACAACGGTTGACGGAATGCTCCTGAGCAAAAGTGTTGTTTCGGTGTGCTCGCGCCGAATCCAATCAGCAATTTTTGTTTTCATTTTTTTATCTCCCGAAAAGAAAAAACGGCATTGCAAAACGCAAAGCCGCTATCAGTATAATCCATATTCATGAATAGCAGTCCTGGTTTTGTTTAATGACAGGATGGTACAAGCGAACTGTCAGTACTGTGATTATAGCACGCATTCTCGCAGAATGCAAGCTTTTTACACAGGATGTTGCTGATAAATCAAAAACGAAAAGGGGATGTAAAAAAAGGGGATAGATTTAATTGTTTCTCTGTGGTAATATGAAATAAAGGAGGTGTGCGGCATGAAATTCGGTTCTGCTAAAAATATCAGAAATATCATAATAATATCGGTGCTTTTGCTCTGCGCCTTTGTTTTTCGTGCGGTTGCTTTTAAAACCGATGATTATTTTATCGCAACACTTCTGCTGACTTTAAGAAATGTTGTGCATATCATTATGATAAGCGTATGGTCTGTATCAATTTATATGCGTGTTGTCAGCAAGCAGATCCGAAATATGCTGATGACTGTCGGCGCTCTCATGATTATGTGGCTTGTTGTCAGAACCTGCAAGCTAGAGTTTTTGTATACCACCGATACCCTGACGCGTTATTTCTGGTATGCTTTTTATGTGCCGATGATTCTGATTCCTCTGATCGGTGTTTTTATTACCATGCACATCGGCAAGGCCGACGATTATACGATTCCTGCAAAATATAAACTATATTTCATTCCGGCTGTTCTTGTGATTCTGCTGGTATTCACGAATGATTACCATCGTCTTGTTTTTGATTTTCCGAATGGAATACATTATTTTAATTCCGATTATACATATGGGATTTTGTATTTTATTCCGGCCGGTTGGTTCACTTTGCTCGGCTTTTATTTTGTACTCAAGCTCCTTATCAGAAGCAGAGTGCCCGGAAGTCGGGTGTTTCAGAAGGTACATATTCTGATTATGGTAACGGCTGTTGTTTTCTGGTGTCTGTATGCATTTACAGGAATTGATGCGGACCTTACAGCGGTTGACTGTGCTCTTATTACACTTCTTCTTGAAAGCGCAATCCAGAGCGGTCTTATAAGAACCAGCACCAACTACAGAACGCTTTTTGAAATATCAAGCGTAACGGCACAGATCGTTGATGATGATTTCAATGTTTGCATCCGTGCTGCAGAAGCAGGCTATTTTACAAAAGATGCACTGAAAAATGCCGTTTCGGCACCGCAGAATCTCGGTGACTATATTCTGAATGCCGAAAAGATATCGGGCGGTTTTGTTTACTGGCAGGATGATATAAAGAAAATATCGGAGCTCATTGAAACCCTGCAGGAAACACAAAAGCAGCTGAGTGAAAATAACTTCCTTTTACAGGCAGAGAATGAGCTTAAGGAAAACAAAGCAAAAACAGAAGAAAAGAACCGTCTTTTCAACAAACTGATTTATGAAATTTCTCCTCAGCTTTCAAAGGCCGAAGATTTGCTGAACCTGGCTTCTGCAGATGAAGAAAACAAAAGAAAACATCTTGCAAGGCTTGCTGTGATCGGGGCATATATCAAAAGACGGGGGAATCTGTTTATCATTTCAGAGGACAGAAGGATCATAAGATCCCGTGAGACAGAATTTTGCATCAATGAGTCTTTGAGCAATTTAAGACAGCTTGATATTGAACCTTCGTTTGTTTTCAGCCTGCAAGAAGATATTGCAATAGAAACTGCCGTAAAAGTATATGATATTTTTGAATTTTTCATTGAAGAGCTTATGAATTTTGTTGATGCAGTTTTTGTTAAGATCTCTGAAAAAGACAGCTGTATTTCAATGAGATTGATGTTCGGTGTTGCAAAAACAGGGTATGAAATTCATACAGACAGTGAAATATTGACCGGTACCGAAATCAATATTGAAAACTCCGATGATGATATACTTGTCGATATTCTCATCCCGAAGGAGGTCATGTGATATGATACCTTTTATCGGTCTGGGAACTTATGTAAGAGCGTTGTTTCTGACAATTCTGTTTGTCGAGGTGTGTGTTGCATTTTGCCTTACATTGTGGAGCTTTATGCAAAGGCCGTTGTTGCCGAAAATCATTTCGCCCGTCAGTGCAATTTCCGCCATGCTCTTTCTGCTGCCGTATTCTGCTTATATTTTTGCGCAGAAGGTGGGCGTTGCTGTCAACGGCTACAGCTATATTGAAAGGTTCCTCAATCTTCCTGCAATTTTCGTTATCTTGTTTTCATTAGCAGAAGCTGTTATAATTTCGTCACTTCTCATTTTTTTCTTTATCAGAATCCGTCACAGCATATCTGCTTTTTCCGTAAAAGAGAGTGCAGATAAGCTTAAAACAGGAATATGCTTTTCTTATGAAAACGGAATGATAAAGCTTATAAATCGCAAAATGGATGAATTGAGCAGAATTATAACGGGAAAGGAAATGACCAATGCGCTTGATTTCATAAAGTCGCTCAGGAACAGGGAATGTCAGCCGGGAACAGAGGTTCTGTCGTGTGATAACGACATAATGATTCATCTTCCCGATGAGACGGTATGGCGATTCTCTGTTAAGAAAATGGGTGACATGTACGAGATTACTGCTGCGGATACCACTGATTTGTACAGGGTATCGGAGGAACTGAAGCTTTCCAATAAAGAGCTCAGGGAAATGAATGACAGACTTCTTAAATATGGGGAAAATGTGGATGAACTCACAAAATCCCGCGAACGTCTTGAAACCAAATACCGTATTCATGCAGATCTCGGGAATGCACTTCTGGCAACAAGGCTATATCTTCAAAACAATGACGGAAACTCCGATGACATCATCAATATTTGGCGCAGAAATATAACGGCTTTGGGTGTCGGCAATGCAGAAGAATCGGAATATGATAACATAACCGGGCTTAGTGAAGCCGCAAAGGCTGTAGGAATAAATGTTTGCATATCCGGTGATATGCCTGAAAAAGAGCATGTAAAAAAGCTGTTTGCAGAGGCAACAGCCGAAGCGCTGACGAATGCTGTCAAGCACGCTGATGCAAAGCTTTTCTGCATTACGTTTACTTCTGATCTTTTCAGTTTTACCGCATCATTTTCCAATGACGGCAAAAAGGCAGACGAATCTGTTTGCGAGGGCGGTGGGCTTTCCTCGCTCAGAAAAAAGACGGAACATATAGGCGGCAGAATGACAGTTGAAACCGAGCCTGCATTTACTCTGAGTTTAAAAGTTCCGAAATAAGGAGAACAGCGTATGATAAATGTGCTTATAGTTGAAGATGACAGAATGGCAAGCAAGCTGCTTGAGGTATTTTTGCAGGACAGCGAAAACTACAAGGTCGTTGCCACCGTTGAAAGTGCTTCTATGGCAGAGCTTTTCTGCAGCAAAAATATGTGCGATCTCATCCTTATGGATGTCTGCACATCAATGAATGCAAGCGGACTCGATGCTGCAGAAAAAATCAAGGCAGAATATCCTGAAATAAAAATTATAATCATCACAAGCCAGCCCGAAATCAGCTTTCTTGAGAGAGCAAGGAGCATCGGTGTTGACAGCTTTTGGTATAAATCCCCTGTAGCAAGCGAGCTGTTTCAGGTGATGGACGCAACTGTTGCGGGCAAAAATGTGTATCCCGAAATGACCCCGACGCTGAAGATGGGTTACGCATTGAGTGTAGATTTCACAGATCGTGAGCTTGATGTGTTACGTGAGCTTATCACGGGGGACACAAACAAGGAAATCGGAGAGCGCTTGAAGATGTCACAGTATACAGTGCGTGATTACATTCAGAGTATGCTCGAAAAAACAGGCTTCAGAAGCCGTACCGAGCTTGCTGTTAAGGCAAGAGAAAGCGGACTTGTAATCAATCAGTAAAATGCATAGCTGTTGTTCAGAGCCGTCCCGGGAGGGGCGGCTTATTTTTAATGCTCTTACCCTACAAATGTAGGTGGTTGAAAAAGATAAGCTGCTTTATAATTAACATGTAAAATTATAAAAAGGAGCAAAAAATATGCAAAAGAAAATTTCAAGTCTGATTCTGGCTTTTGTTCTTGTCTTCGGCTCAATGTTGCCCTTGGGGGCTGTTTTGCCTGCTGCCGAAGCGCAGGCAGCAACTGACTATCAGTATAACGCCTTTGCATCGACCGTGTATGTCAGCACCTATGAAGAGCTGCGCCTGGCGGTCAAGAATGCCGTTGATAATCAGACAATTGTTCTCAGAAATGATATTGACTGTGTTTCTGCTAACCCCAATCATTCCTACGGCAACCTTGCATTCACAGTGGACGGCACGATTGTTCTCGATATGAACGGCTGCAGCATCAGGCTTGCCTCCCGCGATACCTATTGTGCATTCAAAATCACGGGGCCCACCAGGCTGTTTATTGTGAACTCGGATGAGGAGATTGATTCCTTCCTCAGCTACTACCCCGGCAATTACGGCGATCTGCATGAGCTGTATATGCAGAGCACCATCGAAGTAAACCACAATGCTGCCGAGCTTCATATTCTTGACGGCGTGCATGTTGTTCTTGAGAAGAATGCGAATGTGAATCCCCCAAAGGCTGCAGCAGCACTTTTGATTTGCAGCATTGCAAAGCTTGAAGTTTTCGGCGATGTCACCGACACAACCGGTGTTATATCCGCACAGGAAGACAGCAGCATGGGTATTTTGTTCAGCGATACAACTGACGATGGCACTGCTTTTACAGAAACAAGTGTGTTTCTTCGCTCCGGCAGCATTGATGCAACAAGCATCAGTGTAAGAGTGGACACCCTTAAAAAGGATGCATTCAAGAATTTTAAAATCGGTGCATGGATGAGCTCGCTTGATGTAACCAATCCTGCCCCCAGAATGTATGTTGACAATGATTGCGATCTGCTGATGCAGGATATTGCACTCAACGGCGGTCAGTTCAAATATGGCTTGTATGGCGATGATATTGCTCCCGAAACAACGGTTGTCAGCGCATACGGCAAAACCGCCGCCGTCTCTGCTGTTAATTTTAATGTCAACAAAGCGGAATGTGCGCACAACGGAATCAAGACCAAGCTGCTCAGCTTTGTCGGCGGTCATTTTGATCTTTGCCTGAAATGTCAGGCTACACTGCTTAAAAACGACCACGAGGCTGACGCAACGGTTCCCTGCACAAAATGCGGCCTTACAAAGCTGCAGAATGCCCCCGATGTGGCTGTTCTTGACGAAGAGAATATGATTGAGGTTGCCACCTTTGCCCAATTCAGAGACGCACTCAGAAGCAACCGCAGCAATGTGACCGTTCGTCTGACGGCTGATATTTTCGACACAAGCTGGTCTTCCGTTAACAGAGCAGAGCCCATCGTGATTGCTTCTTACGGCAATGTAATCATCGACCTCAACGGCCACACGCTTGGTGCGACAACAGAAGAAAACAAGGCCCTGCTTGTGCTCGAGGACAATTACGCCAACGATGCAGGCTTTGCAAATCTGGTCATTATGAATTCGGCTTCCAGAACGGGCACACTTGTTAATATGCTCGGCAATCTGATTCAGCTCGACAATGAAAAGAGCTCTCTGACCAT
>JAZOWJ010000330.1:0-4317 GCA_045659125.1 Acutalibacteraceae bacterium | reverse complement strand
CCCTGCAGGCAGGTAATGTCACGCTGAAGGCTGCTGCAATCGACGGCAGGGAAGCCACCTGCAGTGTAACGGTTGTGAATGCACCGAATGCACTGACCCTTGCCAGAAGCGATGCTGAAATTGGTGTCGGTATCAAATTGCAGCTTACCGCGCAGGCTGACACTGCAATTGATTTGTCCCGTGTTGAATGGAGCAGTGACAATGCGGCAGTTGCAAGCGTTGAAAACGGTGTTGTGACCGCAAAGGCTGTCGGTGAAGCAAAAATCACCGCAACCCTTTATAACGGTGTCAGCGCTGATTGCTATATAAGTGTGCTTGCTGCTCCGCAGACACTCAAGCTTAATAAGACCGAACATTCGCTTTATGTCGGCGATACACATATTCTCACAGCTACCGCCGAGGCAGATGCCTATCTCGGCAAGCTCAACTTTGCAAGCTCCGACAGGTCTGTTCTCACAGTGGATGCAAACGGCAAGGTGACTGCTCTCAAGGCAGGCTCAGCCACCGTAACCGTGACCGCTTATAACGGCATTTCTGCTTCCTGCACCTACACCGTTGCCGAGCGTGCAACCAAGGTGACGGTCAAGTCCTCTGCCATGACCTTTGCGGTCGGCATGTATGCACGCATTGTTGCCACAACCGACACAGGCACAGGTCTTGACGGTGCCGTATGGTCGGTTTCCGACGAAAGCATTGCTTATCTCAATGAAGAGCATCATCTGATTGCAAAAAAAGCAGGCAAGGTAACCGTTACGGTCACACTGACCAACGGTGTCAAGGGCTCCTGCACGGTAACCATTCAGGCTGCTCCGACCTCGGTTACGCTCGATAAAACCGCACTCACTCTTGACATTGATGCAAGATACCGCCTGACCGCAACCGTCAACAGCGGTGCCTATGCATCCGCAATCACCTTCTCTTCGACCGATGCTTCCATTGCCCGTGTTGCAGCAGACGGTACGGTTATTGCTGTTTCTGCAGGTACGGTTACCATCACCGCAACCACCTTCAACGGCAAAAAAGCAAGCTGCACCGTAACGGTCAAGGCACAGCCGACTTCTATTTCCTTCGGCTCCTCCAACTACAAGGTTGAGCAGGGTGCATGGTTCTATGCAGATGTGTATGACCAGAATGGTGATAAATACAGCGGTGCTACCTTCACAAGCTCGGATACCTCCATTGCAACGGTTGGTGCAGACGGTCTTGTGCATGTGCTGAAAATGGGCACTGCCACCATCACTGCAAAGTCAACCAACGGCAAAACCGCAACCTGCCGTGTTAATGTTACCCGCATGCAGGTGCCTCTGGTCAGCCAGCTGCCCGATTATCCCACAGGCTGTGAAGCAGCAAGCTGCGCCATGCTTCTTCGCTATTACGGTTATAATTTCACAACCGCAAACATGGTCAGCATCATCCCGCGTGAAAACATCCGTTATGTTAACGGCTATCCCGTCGGTCCCGATATCAGAGAAAAATTCGTCGGTGACCCCCGCTATACCTACACAAGTGAAAATCCGGGCTATGGTGTGTTCTCACCCGCCGTCACCAAGGCTTTGCAGTATGCTGTGGATTATGTCGGCGGCGACGAAACAGCCGTTTGCATCACGGGCTGCTCCTACAACGAGCTGCTTGGCTACCTTGCCGACGGCTATCCCATTATCGTCTGGTCTACCTACAATATGAATGTGCCCACCACGGTCAATTCGTGGTACATTGACCGCGGCAACGGTAATTATGAGTATTTTGAATACCCCCGCGGAACGCATGTTACCGTTCTTTGCGGTTATGACGGAAGCTATATTTATATGATGGATCCCTATGACAATGCCTGCCTGCAGTTTTCAAGCAGCACCTTCAAGGCTCGTTGGGATCTGCTCGGTAATCAGGGTGTTATTCTGAAGTAAGGAGGAGAAAGGACATGAAAAAACTGATTTTTGCAATCATTTCACTTGTTTTGCTTGTTGCTTGTGCCGTTTCTGCCTCTGCAAGCGAAGCCCCTGTGAAAATGGAAATCACCGCACAGCCCGAAAAACTGGTTTATACATCTGCGGATGCGGTTGAACGCACGCAGCGTGTGTGGAATGAAGCATCCTCAACGGTCAGCGAGGTCACTTATTCTTATTATCCCGTCAATTTTGCAGGTCTTGAAATCACCTTTACTTATGCCGATGATACCACAAAGGTTTTTTCCTTTGATGAATGTATGTCCCTGACAGGCAGTGAATTCACGATTCTGAACAAAACCGTGCAGAATGCACAGGAGCAATGGAAGGTCGGAAATAACTACAATGTGGTGCTTGCCTACGGCGACCTGACAGCCCGATACAGTGTGCGTGTGGCTGCACAGCTGCCTGATACAGACATCACGGTGACCGAAATTGCCGTTGCCGAAAAGCCCGAAAAATATATTTATCTTGACACCGAGGCCTATACAGCAACAGGCTTCAATGAAAACGGCGAGGTTGTGCAATACAAGGCTTATCCGTTCACTGCAGACGGCCTGCTTCTGCAGGTGACCTGCTCTGACGGCAGTATGCTGTGTTGCACCCCTGCTGTGCTTGCTGCATTGACAGGCAATCAGGTCATTTTTGCAGACAAGCAGGGTGTTGGCTCGGAATGGGGTTTTGGTGCACATCTGATTGACATTGTCTGCGGTGCACTGACCGCACACTTCGAGGTGTTTGTGGATGTGAAGGACCATAAGCTCGAAAACTATTTCTACGCAGGTGACAATATGCACGAGGTTGATTGCGATTATTGCGGTCAGACCTTCTGCTTCAATTGCGAGGGCGGAGAAGCCACCTGCACCGAAAAGGCTGTGTGCACAGTCTGCAAGGGCTATTACGGCGAACCCCTCCCGCATGAAACTTACTATATAACAGATGCCGACGGCCACATGGAGCGCTGCAACAACTGCGACCTTGACGGTGCGTCAGAGCCCCATGAATTCGCGGCAGGCGAGTTCGACAAGGATAAGAAGCAGGCGCTTTACACCTGCAGTGTGTGCAAATATTCCGTTTACGGCTATCCCAAGGGCGATATGAACAGCGACGGTGAGCTGACCGCAAGCGATGCGCGTATGATACTTCGTGCTTCAGTCGGTCTTGACACACTGAACGAGCAGCAGACAGCCCTTGCCGATGTGGATTGGGATAACGAATTGGATGCTGCGGATGCCCGCCTTGTGCTTCGTGCGTCGGTCGGTCTTGAAAAAGTGAATACATTTATCCCCGTCACAAAAGAAAGCTGACACTCTCAACGCTCATCGGATTTCCTCCCATGAGCGTTGATTTTTTGTAATAAAACAAAAACACCGCATTTTTATCTTGACATTCGGCTCGGATTCTGCTAATATCTTTGTGTTGTTTTCAACGAATACGGAGAGTTGTCCGAGTGGTCGAAGGTGCAGCACTCGAAATGCTGTGTGGGGAAACTCACCTAGGGTTCGAATCCCTAACTCTCCGCCAAACAAAACAAACCACCCTTGTGGTGGTTTTTTTTGTTTTACAGTCAGAATGGAAAGGGATTCGAAGGACGAGCGGCACAGAGCAACAGTCCGGTGAACTGTTGCGACCGCGAGCGACCAAGCGCCCGCAGGCGCGCGAGCCGAACCCCTATCTCGCCGCCAAAAAACCCGCCAAGTTTCGACTTGTCGTATTTTTTTATCCAAGCCGACAGGCTTGGTATATCATCGCCGCGCGAAGCGTGGTGCATATCATCAAGGTCGGCAAGCCGACCTTGCATCTCATCACAAGACAGCGTGCATTCAGGCTGCGGCTTGATGATATACAAAACTTCGTTTTGATGATATGCAATTCCTTACGGAATTGATGATATACAACACTTCGTGTTGATGATATGCAAGGCTTCGCCTTGATTATTTCGCAAATTATCGGTATAATTCCGTTGAAAGAAGGTGTGAAAATGTCTGATAAATTCTCCATTGTAAAGAAATACATCGACCGAATGGATTATTTTAATTTGTTAGCATGCGGCTCTCCGAATGATGAATTTGATATTGAATCTAAGGAGATCAGTACAAAAGTGCAAGATGAACATTCTGTAAAGGAAATAGCGGAAATAATTGCATCCGTTTTTAATAAGAATTTTGATGAACACGATGATGTTGCTGTGTTTTTGGTTGTAGCTGAACAAATTAAAAACGAACTTTCATAATTGCACAAGTCCGTAAAAAACGGACAATAGAAAAAAACACCCTCCTATGGTAGAATAGAAATATCTACCATAGGAGGAATTTTTTATGCCCAGAGAATACAGACATATCAGTCAATATGAAAAAGAAATATTGGAATTAAG
>JAZOWJ010000329.1:0-2144 GCA_045659125.1 Acutalibacteraceae bacterium | reverse complement strand
TCATGTTGAAGAGCCCGAATTCTGGGACAGAGGCGGCTATTCCGAAGCCTTCAAGCGTGAATACGAGCTGTATTACCGTGAGCCCTGGCAGGCACAGCACACAAGTGTGGATGCCCATTACCGCTGTGCACAGCTCAAGGCGTATTTATACCGCCGTACCATCGAGCGTGTCAGCGCATCCATCAAAGAATATGCAAAGGTGAAATACAACCGCGACATCCGCTTTTATGTCCCGACCCACAGCCTGCTGAATTATACCCAATGGAAGATTATGAGCCCCGAGGGTATGCTTGCTGATATTCCGTATGTGGACGGCTTTATCGCCCAGGTCTGGACAGGCACGGCAAGAGAAAAGAACATTTACAAGGGCATTCTTAAAGAACGCACCTTTGAAACGGCTTATCTTGAATACGGTGTCATGCAGGAATTGGTCCGCGGCACGGGCAAAAGAATGTGGTTCTTGCACGACCCCATCGAAGACAACCCCATTTTCGACTGGAACGATTATCAGTATAATTATTATAAAACCGTCACCGCATCGCTTTTGCATCCGCACATCAATCATTTTGAAATCTGTCCGTGGCCTGATCGTATCATGCACGGCAAATACCCCAAGGATGCACCCGATGCCACCACCATTCCGCCCGAATACAAAACAAGACTCAACGGAATGTTTCAGACTTTGGGTGACATTGAATGTGCAGATAATGCCGACAACCTTCGTGTCGGTGTGCTGATGAGTGACACGGCTTTGTATCAGCGAGCCTTCACCGATGACCTCTACGGCTTCACGCCCGAGGAGGAGGTCGGCACGGTCTTGCGTACAAATGAGGAGCTGACCAATTCCATCATCCGCAAAATTGCAAACGGAACCGCCGAAAAAACAGAGGAGCTGCAGCTTGCCGAATCGAATGCGTTTCCGCTGTTTTACGGCCTTGCATTGCCGCTGCTGAACAACGGCCTTGCCGTGCGCCCCGTTCTGCTCGACAATGTCCGCCGTTATCCCGATACCCTCGATGAATACAATCTGCTCGTCTGCAGCTATGAATTCATGAAGCCTCTGTCGCCCGATGTCAACAATGCGTTGGCTGCGTGGGTGCAGGGCGGCGGTGTGCTTGTGTATGTCGGCAACGGCTTTGACCCGTTCCATAATATCCGCTCGTGGTGGACAGGGAAGTATGCAACCCCTGCCGAGCACCTGACCGAGCTTTGCGGTATCGGCAGAGAACCTGCAGACGGCACTTATGCTTACGGCAAGGGTCATGTTGTCATCCGCAATCTCAATCCCATGCATCTTTGCATCCGCGAAGACCTAGCAAACGAATATAAGAAAACCATTCATGAAGCTGCAAAATTGCTCGGCAGCGAATGGGTCGAAGATAATAAGCTTATCGTCCGCAGAGGCAATCACATTGTTGTCGCTTCCTTGCTTGAAAGCGACACGGCCGATGAGGTGGTGCTGGAAGGCTTGTTTGCAGATATGTATACCCCCGATTTTGCAATCTGTGAAAAGGTGGTTATCAAGCCCGATGACAGCCGTCTGCTGTTCGACCTTGCAACCATCGAGGATGAAGATTTGCGCATCATCGGCACCTGTGTGCGTGTACTGTCCATGGAAGAACAGGAAGCTGCAATCAATCTGACCGTCCGCGGTGCAGAGGGCTTCAAAGCATACATGCGTCTGCGTGTCCCTGCGGAATATGCCAATGCAACCGTCCTTCTTGACGGTGAAAAGCAAGAATCCGTTTATTGTGAAAAATCCCGTACATTGCTGTTGTGCTTCGACAGCCATGCAGGGGAAAGAAATATAGTAATCAAAAAGTGAGGTACATAAAATGAGTAAAAAAATCAAGGTAGCCGTCATCGGCTGCGGCTCCATTGCCAACAGCGCCCATATCCCTGCTTACATGGCAGATGAAAACTGCGAAATCAAGTATTTCTGCGATATCATCCCCGAAAAGGCAGATGCCTGCGTTGAAAATTACGGATGCGGCAAGGCTGTTTATGATTATCACGAAATTCTCGATGATCCCGAGCTCGATGCCGTTTCCGTCTGCACCCACAACGATATGCATTCCGTTATTTCCATTGATTTTATGAAGCACGGCAAGGATGTTCTTTGCGAAAAGCCTGCCGCACGCATC
>JAZOWJ010000328.1:0-2444 GCA_045659125.1 Acutalibacteraceae bacterium | reverse complement strand
CCTGCAGGCCCTGCAAATCTTGCAGATTGCACCGAATCACTGTGGAATCTGATTGAAGCCCTGCCCGAAAACGGTGCAAAGACCGCAAAGGCCTATTACGATGCGCCCGGCTGGACGCTGTATACCATCACAAATCCGTGGCTGTGGACCTCGCCGGGTTGGGGTGACGGCTGGTCGCAGTATCCTTTGGGCGGAGCATGGATGTGCCGTCATCTGTGGGAATACTATGCTTACACAGGCGACACCGAGCAGTTACAGAAATTCTATCCTGTAATGAAAGAAAACCTGCTGTTCAATCTGTCCATGTATACAACAGACGAAAACGGTAACATTATTACCAATCCGTCCACTTCTCCTGAAAATAATTTCCGTGATGACGAGGGCAATGTCGGTTGGGTCTGTAAGGGCGCTGCCATGGATCTTGAAATGCTGTGGGATAACTTCACGTATATGGCAGAAATCTGCCGCATTCTGAATGTTGACAGTGACCTGCGTGCAGAGCTGCTTGCAAAGAGAGATCAGCTCAAGCCCCTGCAGATCGGCAAGGCAGGACAGCTTTGCGAGTGGGAGGGCGACTGGGATTGCAATGCACCCGAGCCGCACCACCGTCATGTCAGCCATCTGTATGCGCTGCATCCCGGCTTTCAGATCAGCCCCCTGACGAGCCCCGAGCTCAGTGCTGCATGTGCAAAAACACTTGAAATGCGCGGTGACGAGGCAACAGGCTGGTCGCTGGCCTGGAAGATGAATTTCCACGCAAGACTGCACAACGGCAATGCGGCTTACCGTCTGCTTGCACGTCTGTTAAGACCGCAGCCGTTGGTCAGAAAAATCGGCTATTCGGGCGGTGGGGGAGTGTATCCCAATTTGTTCGATGCACATCCGCCTTTCCAGATCGACGGCAACTTCGGTGCTGTGGCCGGTGTCACGGAAATGCTGCTGCAAAGCCATCTGCTGACTGAGGACGGCGATTTTATCATTCATCTTCTTCCGGCTCTGCCTGACATGTTTGCCGACGGCAAAACCACGGGTCTGTTGGCAAGGGGCAATGTGAATGTGGATATTGCATGGCAGAACGGCAAATTGACCGAAGCCGTGCTGACCCCCAAACGCAATCAGAATATTGTGCTGTACGGCAATTATGCCGTCACCGCAAACGGACAAGCTGTTGCAACTGAATTTAAAAACGGATATACCGTATTCAATGCGCAGGCAGGAACGGACTATATTGTTATTTAAATATGAAAGAGCGGATCTGCCGAAACAGATCCGCTCCTTTTGTAGCATCAGAATTTTTTATGCAATGTCTTGTTCAGCTTCTTTTCGGCAATTTTGACGGAAGTAAACACAATTCCCCAGATTGCAAAAAAGCCGATAGCAAAAATAACTGTAAAAATAAGCACGACTGTTTTTTCAAACGGAATCCACGAATTGAGCAGATAACAGCCGACATAAACCACATACAGGCTCAGGAAATGGAAGAATACCGATTTGACCGTTGACCAGTGCTCGATCTGTTCAAATACGGTTGAACCTGCCTGCACGAATGCCAACAAATAAGACGACACGATGCTGAGAAATATCTGTATTCCGTGCAGGGAAATATCTCCTGTCGCAGCATCGATGATTGCAAGCACAAGACCGACCACGATTGGCCCGAAGCCGCCGAACAGCAGCCCTCTGTGTAAAAATTCTTTTAAATAACGATTCATTTTTTTAAGCCCATCCTTTCTTTTACCGTTTTCAGGTTTCGTCGGGACACATAATCGCAGAAGCCGTTTTGCAGGGTGACCGACAGCGTACCTGTAATACTCGTATCAAATCGCTGTATTTTTGCAATGTTGACAATGCAGGATTGATTGATCTTTACAAAGCTGCCCGGCAAGACTTCTTCAATTTTATAGAGCCTTGCTTTGAGCAGAAGCTTGTCTGTGGCTGTGCAGGCAAAAACACGGTCATTCTCTACCGTAAAACAGAAAATGTCTGCCGTCTGCAACGGAATTGCCGTTTCGTTCTTGTAACCGATCAGCGGCTCGTTTGTGTTTTTTATGAGCTGCTCAATACCGTCTGTCAGTGCATTTCTTTTATTTGCATATACAATGACTTCTTCTTCGTGTTGTGTTCCGATATGCAGTGTGAGTTTCATGAAATTCCCCCTTGCAAGCTTATCATACACAGCCCGGTCGTGTTTTGCAAGCGTTTGGCGGTATGTGGTCAGTTTATTTCGGTAAGCGGAAAGGGATGGAGATTTTTTTGCAAAAGAAAAAACCACCCGATTGGGTGGTTTCGTTTGTGTCGGCGACGACCTATTTTCCCGGGCAGCTTCCCGCCAAGTATTTTCGGCACGATTGAGCTTAACTACCGTGTTCGGGATGGGAACGGGTGGGACCTCAATGTTATAGACACCGACTGTTCGTGAGAGGTGTTACTCCCTCAGTGCTCGA
>JAZOWJ010000327.1:0-5096 GCA_045659125.1 Acutalibacteraceae bacterium | reverse complement strand
CGTTCCCTTTGCACGTTACTGGATGCATAACGGCTTCATCACCGTTGATAATGAAAAGATGAGCAAATCCAAGGGCAACTTCTTCACCGTGCGTGACGTTTCGCAGCAGTTCGGCTACGAGCCCATCCGTTATCTCATGATTTCCTGCCAGTACAGAAGCCCCATCAACTACAGCTACGATTCTCTCGAACAGTGCAAGGCTTCTCTGACCCGTCTTTACAACTGCCGTGAAGCTCTTGAATTTGCCCTCAAGAATGCTTCCGAAGAAACAAACGAAGAAGCACTCAAGATTGCTGTTGACGGCTGCGCAGAAGCAAAGAAGGCATTCTGCGAGGCTATGGACGATGACCTGAACACCGCCGATGCAATTGCTGCATTGTTTGATTTTGTCCGCTTCATCAACAAGTCCGTTCTGACCGATGCACCTGCAAAGGCTGCAGTGGAAGAGGCTACCAAGCTGTTTGATGAGCTGACAAATGTTCTCGGTCTTGTTTATAACCGCAAGAATGATTCCATCGATGATGAAATCGAAGCTCTCATCGCAGCAAGAACCGAAGCCAGAAAGAACAAGAACTGGGCAGAAGCTGACCGCATCCGTGATCAGATCAAGGCCATGGGCATTGTTCTTGAGGACACACCGCAGGGTGTTAAGTGGTCCAGAGCATAAAAAAGTAATCCCGCTCACACGAGCGGGATTTTTTTGTGTGTGCAAAGGGTGTAAATTCTTTTTTGCAAAAACGGTTGACATTTTAACTAAAATTTATTACTATAATTATATACTTTTGCATATTTTGCCAAAATTGAAAGGAGCGCTTGCCATGCCTGAAATTGAATTGGTGGATACCAACCTGTTGCTTCGTAATGTTATTGCGAAAATGAACTACATTCTTTACGACATTATCAAAAAGCTCAGCGAAATTATGCCGTTTTTGAAGCGGTCATAAGCCGCTGCGAGGGGAGTTGTTTGTATGAAAAAAACAAAAAAAATACTTTGCGTTTTTTTGAGTATCCTGCTTGTGTTCACCTGCACCTCGGTTGCATTTGCACAAGACAGTGAGAAATACACCTATAACATTTCGAGCCCCTATGACGGTATCGATTGGGATACCATCAACCAATACAAGGCAGACCTGCATTCGCATACAGATGCAAGTGACGGCGACCAGACCATTGCCGACAGTGTAAAAAGCCATTATGATCTCGGTTATCAGATTCTTGCTATTTCCGACCATGCTGTTATCGGCGAGCGATGGGATGTAGTGCCCGAAACCGTGCCGCTGTACCGCTTCTTCAAATTTTCACGCACGGAAATGCGCGATCCTGTTGTGCTTTCATCTGAAGAACGCGAGCAGTTTATCAACGGCACTTATGAAAGTGCAGCACGCAATGCACTGTCTGAACAGCTTGGCTATGACCTCGGCGGCATGCTTGAAATCACAGGTGCCTGCGAAGCCAACGGTGCGACCCCCATCAACGATTGCCACATCAACACCTTCAACTGCGAAAGTGTACGTGCCAAGATGGGTGTTTACGGTGATTTTGAATCGGTTGTTGAGGATTGCGATGCAGAAGGCGGATTTTCCTTCCTGGATCATGTGGGTGAATATGTTGGCCGCAATCCCGAAGATGAAGAACGGTATTATGAACCGTATTATGCAAACAAATTTGCCAACATTTTTGTCAACTACGAGTCCTGCGTGGCATTCGATGTTAACAGCACCCGTTATGACGGTGTCCTTTGGGATGAAATTCTTAAGCTGACCATTCCCAACGGCAGAAATGTTCCCGGTATTGCCTTTACCGATTCGCACGGTCTTGACGGCAATGACTGGGCATTCACCATGATGCTCATGCCCGAGCTTACCACCGAGGCCTTTGAGGAATGCATGCGCAGCGGTGCATGGTTCTCGGTCGGCAGAGTGGATAAGCTGAATCTTGGCGAGGATTTCGACGGTCACGGCAATCTTCCTCCTGCTGTCAGCAGAGTGGATGTGGACAGAGAAAACAATGTCATTTCCTTTGAAGGCAGTGAATTCGACTATGTGCAGTGGATTTCCGGCGGAAAGGTGATTGCCGAGGGTGCAGGCCTTACAAGCATTGACCTGAATGATTACGAGGATGAGCTGGACTGCTATGTCCGCTTCCAGATCATGGGTCCCGGCGGTATTCTCTATTCACAGCCCTTCGCGACCATGGCAGAGGGTGTGGAATATTCGGCAGATATTTATGTTACCATTGACCTTTCCACCTTTATGCGCATATTTGTGGATTTCTTCAATGCAACATTCGGACACGGCATCATCGCTACCATTCTCAAAAAGCTGCTGTGGAATCACGTCTGGTAATTGAATACAAATAAAAAAAACAGCGGTATCCGTTTTCGGATACCGCTTCTTCTTGTTTTTGCAGCTTAATAATTGTATTTCGAGGTAATGCCGTAGTATTCTTCCAGACACAGGCCGCTGTTGTGAATCTTTGTTGCGATTTCAACGCCGACATAGCGGATGTGCCACGGCTCATAAATGTAGCCTGTTTTATCGGTTTTTCCGTAGGGATAACGCAGGATGAAGCCGTATTTGTAGCAGTTGGCTGCAATCCACCTGGCTTCTGCTGTGTAAGCAAAGGAGGATTCCACGGAGTTGACATCCAGTGCAAGGCCCGACTGATGTTCGCTGTGGCCGGGACGGGCAGAATATGTATCAGCCTCTGCCTTGCCGTCTGCTGCAACATAATTGTTGTAAATGCGGTTCTGCGTTGCATAGGAGCGATAGCCCGAAATACCCTCGAGGTTGATGCCGTCTTTGTAATGTGCATCGTAAGCCATCTGCATGAATGCCTGCTTGCATTCGGCAAGCAAATCGCCCGGGTCATAGGTGGACGGCAGGGAATAGGTCTTGTTGGCAATCAGAATGCCGTCAATGTAGGTGATGCCGTCTTTTTTGTAGATTTTATAATCCTTTGAGGTAAGACCTACAAGCTCGGCACCCTCCATGCCCTTCAGACAGGAATCGTCCTCATTGCCGAAGCCGACCGCAAGCCGCAGAATTTTTCTGGCATCTGCCGAGGTCAGTGTTTTGTCGTTGTCAATGTCACAGCTGCTGAGCATTTCGTCTGTCCACGGAGAAAGTCCGACCGAGGCGCGCAGCACAAGCCTTGCATCGCTTGAAAGAATCTGTCCGTTGCCGTCTGCATCCGCAAAGCCTGCTGCAGAAGCCGACAGAGCTGTCATTGCAAAAAGAGTTGCCATGCATGTGAGTAATGCAATAAATCTGATTGTCTTTTTCATGTTTTAACCCCTGTTATCCAAAAATGAAGCTGTTATGCGTAAACGGATGTGATGCCGTAATATTCTTCCAGACACAATCCGCTGTTTGTGATTTTTTGTGCATGCTCTTTTCCGACATAACGGATGTGCCATGCCTCGGCATTGTAGCCTGTTTTGTCGGTTTTTCCTTCGGGATAGCGCAGAATAAAGCCGTAGTCTGCGCAGTTTGCATGCAGCCATCTTGCCTGCGTGGAGCCTGTGAAATAGCCGGAGGAATTGGTTACATCGATGGCAAGTCCTGTCTGGTGCTCGCTGTGTCCGGGACGGGCTGCGTACGCTTCGGCATAATCATAGCCGTAGGAATACACATAATCCATGTAAATGCTCTCCTGAGAGGCATAGCTGCGGTAGCCCGAATTCAGGTACAGATATTGGCCGTCCTTTTTTGCATCAGCCTGCAGGCTGTTGAATGCTGACTGACATTCCGAATGCAAGCCGCCGGGGGCATAGCTTTTCGGCAGGGAATAGGTTTTGTTTGCAATCAGCAGACCGTCAATGTAGGTAAAGCCGTCTATGTTGTAGATTTTGTAATATTTTTCGGTCACACCGACGGGTTGAGCACCCTTAAAGCCGTCTGCACCGCTGTCATCGCTTCTGCCGTAGCCGACCGAAAGACGCAGAATCTCACGCGCATCTCCTGCGGTCAGTGTGCCGTCGTAGTCCATGTCGCAGTCGCGAATCAGTGCGGCTGTTTCTTTCTCCAGGCCGACGCTGACACGAAGCACCACGCGTGCATCGCCTGCGGTCAACTCCTTGTCGCCGTTTGCATCCGCACACATTGCCGATGCGCCGCAAACAAAGCAAAGCAGAAGAGCAATGCTCATTATGCAAATCAATAATGCCTTTTTGTATCGCTCCATAATAATTTCATCCGTTTCTTTCGACTATCTTCATATTATACTATATTATTATGCAAAAAGCAATTCCCGTTTGTTGCAAAAAAACAAACGGGAAGCGGTTAGGGTGACGGATTATACCCGTCACCCTATGCAGAAAAATGCAACAAAAACAGACAATTACAGCTCTGACAGCGTTCGCAGTAATTCCAGCCACCAGCCTGCCGAGCCTGTATACAGGCTCCAGCCGCCACGGCCTGCCATGCCTTGTGTCGATGCCACATCACCGCAGGGTGCATAGGGCTCACAGCGATAGGTGTCTGCCTGTGGGGTGTGCAGACCGTTTGCATAACGGCTTGCAGGGCAGATGGACAAGGCAATCTGTTTTGCCTGCTCGGGATAGCCTGCGTGGTAAAGTGCGATACAGAACCATATTGCCGCGTGGGTATATTGCCCACCGTTTTCACGTATTCCTGCAGGATAACGGTTGATATAGCCTGCTTTTTTGTCCTGTGTGGTGAAGGGTGGGGCAAAAAGCTTCAGAATTCCCACTTTTGAATCAAACAATGTGTTGCAGGCAGCGGAAAGGGCGGTGCGAATCCGTTTTTTGTCGGGCATATTGCAGAAAACGGAAAATGCCTGCGGCAGAATGTCCAGTCTGCAGGCGGTGCTGTCTGCACTGCCCAAGGGGGTGCCGTCATCAAAAAATGCACGCAGGTATCGGTCATCTTCCCATGCGCTGCGGTCAATGTTGCTGCGCACGGCTGCTGCAAGCTTTCGCAGACGGATTGCGTTGTGCGGCTCCTTTTGCAGGTCACAGACATGCGAAAACAGCTCAAGTGTTTGTGCAAGAAACATAGACAGCCACACACTTTCTCCCTTTCCGTTTTCTCCGACGGCACCCATGGCATCGTTCCAGTCGCCGCACAGCATCA
>JAZOWJ010000326.1:0-4848 GCA_045659125.1 Acutalibacteraceae bacterium | reverse complement strand
AAAAAGAAAAGTGAGTATTCACTTGTGTTATGAATACTCACTATGGTCCGAGTGGCGAGACTTGAACTCACGGCCTCTTGACCCCCAGTCAAGCGCGCTACCAACTGCGCCACACCCGGACAACGATAGATATATTAACACATTTATTTGGAATATGCAATACTTATTTTGAAATTTTTTGATTTTTTTTAATTTTCTTTTATATTACCTTTTTTAACATTGCGCTCAATAATATCTTTTGTATATTTCCAGATAAATTCCGAGCCTTTTTGGCTTCTGCTCTGTCGCTTTTCTACCTGAGCCCTGCACACATCGTGTTCGCGCCAATCTCTGCCATTATTATAATCGTTTAACAGCAACGGCTGAAAATTATCCATTGATTTAGCAAAGCGTGCTTCCGCGCTCTCCCCTGCCTCAAACTCGTAAAACAACGCTTTCATCTCTTCATACTGGTCCCGAGGTAACAGACCGAAAATCCGCTCAGCAGCTTGCTCTTCGCGCTCTGCCTGGGTTTCAAGCGCTGCTGTATCATAAGCGTAAGTATCGCCTGCATCTATCTCAACTATATCGTGAATCAGAGCCATCATCATAGCTTTTGCAACGTCAAACTCCTGATTGGAATACTCACGAAGCAAATAAATCATAATCGCCATATGCCACGCGTGTTCAGCATCATTTTCAGGACGAGTATATCCGGTCAAATGAGTCTGTCGGTAAATTTCTTTCTCTTTATCTGCTTCCAGAATAAAATCTATTTGCTTTTTAAAACGCTCCATATCCATTTTCAACGCCTCCGATTTCTTATAAAAATATAGCACAACCTGATTAAAAAATCAAATGACAAAAACAAAATCATCCCGACTGCAAGATGATACAATCGGGATGACAGTATTATTTAATTAAGTCGTGCTCTTTAATAAATTTAACCGTTTCATCAACTGTTGTGAAGGCAAGAGCCACCACAGTATCCGCACCGCCGTAATAAACAGCTATTCTGCCCGTATCAGCATCAGCAAGCGCGGCACACGGGAAAACAACATTGGGAACGTCGCCTACACACTCATAAAGTTCATGGGGTGCAAGGAGGAAGCAATCCGCTCTGTGAAGCACCTTCCACGGCTCATCCTTATCAAGAATCGCTGCGCCCATTGCATATGTAAAACCGTTACAGCTTGTGAGCACACCGTGATAGAACATCAGC
Organism: Acutalibacteraceae bacterium; assembly: GCA_045659125.1. Taxonomy (GTDB): domain Bacteria; phylum Bacillota; class Clostridia; order Oscillospirales; family Acutalibacteraceae; genus RUG806. Next base: position 3,647 of record JAZOWJ010000326.1, on the reverse strand, counting down.
CAACCCTCATCGGTTTCAATCGGAGTGGGGCCTGCACCGACCTTAGTGGATTCCCAGATTTTAACAGGGGACATCACAAATCGATGTCTTCCCCAATAAGTCAGGTCAAGGCTGCGGCTGATGTAAATATCGCCGTAGGGAGTGTGACCCTTGTCGCAGGGACGAACAAGCAGGCAGTATTCGCCGTTGATTTTGCGGGGGAACAGGACACCGTTTCTTGCAACGGGGTAGGTTGCATCCTCCATCTGTACCCATTCCTCAAAATTTTCCGTATAAGCAATGCCGATGGTGGTGCCGTGGGGTGTGTGGTTGACCCAGGACAGATAATATTTGCCATCTTCCATTTGGCAAAGTCTGGGGTCATAGCCCTCAAAAATGACCTTGTCCTGCAGATTCCATTTGATTCCGTCATCGCTGAAGCCGACAACGAGCTTCTGGTCACGGCTTCTGAAGTCTACCCTGAAAACACCTGCAAAGCCGTCCTTGTAGGGAACAACAGCGGAATTGAAAATGCTGTTTGCCATGAACAGGTTGTCACGGGTGATAACGGGATTGTTGTTATATCTCCACATCGGATACTGATATCCTTCGGGAGCATCTTGCCACGGAATGTTGGGCAGGTTACTGCCGATAATTTTAGCCATTTCTGTTTTCTCCTTTAGTCGTTCTTTACAATGCCTTCCAGGAAGTTCAGCTCGTCAACAAAACCATCCTTGTAAATGCGGAAGGTTTTGATTTCATTGGGTTCAAAATAGGTTCTGAAGCCTGCTTCTGCAAGATCGCAGAAGATTGCACAATGGGTTTCTTTGCCCTTTGTTTCGTGGCAGCGCAGAATGATGTCGCCGCTGTTGTCCTCGCAAAGCTTGAGAGCGGTCATCAGTATATTGTCGGCTGTGAAACGGACAAAGCCCTGCTTCTGCGGAAGAGTGCCCTTGTGGTAGCCCATGGGGACACAGTTCGGACGGATGTTGAACTGCGCTGCTTCTTTTGTGACATCGCTGTTTTCTGCTTCTCCGTCATGCACATAAATGCCGTATTCAAAGCACTGCAAGCCTTCATCACAGAAGCGGAAATCAGCTTCGGGACGGGGTGAATAATGGTCTGCAAAAATAACATTGCGAAGCAGTGTCAGGCGCAGGTCATTGTCGGGGCAGTCATAACTGTATTTGCTGTCGTTTATAATGCTTAAGCCCTTGCGTGCACCGTCAACGGTCACAGTCAGGTCAGCCCAGCGCTGATGCGGTTCTTCCTCGCCGTTGGTCGGGCGCTTGATGAACGAGCCGGGAATTTCTGCAGTGTTGATGCCGTTCTCGCCGTTGAGCCTGAACGATGTCTTGAGCATGGTAAACTGCTCGCTCCACATAGCGCGGCATTTTACACGCAGCGTTTTTTGCATGGCGCCGAGAATGAAATCCTGGTGCAGAACGGATTTGCCGAAGGTGTGCACGGTGCGGATGACAGCTCTTGCATATTCATCCTCAATCAGCTCAATGCTTTCGAGCTTCATAACACCCTTGATGTCGTGGAATCTGAAGACATTGTGTGCCCATGTGTCGGTCTTGTGGTCATCGATGACGGTCGGTACTGCAAGCTCATTGCCTGCAGCATAATCATAACCGCTTTGCTTATCAATAAGAGATGTAATGCAGCCTGTTTCTTTGCTGAATGCAACCTTGAGGTATTCATTTTCCATGCAAAGACCGCTTGCCTTTACATCGCTGTCGGGTGCATATTCGTCACCGTCAAATTCATCCAGCCAATAGGTTGCATAACCCATTGCAGGCACCTTTGCAAGGAAGATGGTGTCAAGGTGCGAGTCATTGGAGCGGGAGGAGCGCACATTGCTGAACACAACCTCATTGCCCTCGCAATCCTTGACCTTCGAGGACGGATGATAGGTCTGCACGGGGACTTCAACATCAAATGAAAGAGGATTGAAAACAGCAACGGGTCGCGGGAAGCCGGGTGCGGAATGATGACGCACGCAGGTGTCAACAGGATCGCTGACCCCGTCAAGCCAGGTGTCAATCTTGCCCGAAATACGAAGCGCAGCTTCGTTGTATTTCTTCATTGCGGTGTTGATGGCAGCACCAAAGGTGTGGCGCACATCTTCGTATGCTTCCATGATGGAGCAGCCGCACAGAATGTCATGGAACTGATTGAAGCAGACCTCCTTCCATGCCTTTGCGAAATCCTCGGTGGCAGGGCTCATGTCTGCAATATGATTTGCAACCGTTGCAAAGCTTTCGGCTGCATACAGCTCATTTTCTGCGTTACGGTTGAGCTGCTTAACAAGCGAGGTTGCCGAATAGCAGCCGCTTGCATGATGCTGTAATTCGTCTTCCCACATCGGAAGATCTACCATCTCAACAAGCAGATCACGGAAATAATCGTCGGGAGAGGAAAATTCCATTTCGTGCCAGCCGTCTTCCTCCATGTGGTCGATCATCCAGTTCATGTCAGCCTTGGTCGGGCCGCCGCCATGGTTGCCGACACCGTAGAAGAACATCACACCGTGACCGGTTTCGTTGATGGCATCCTCATACACCTTTCTTTCTTTCTCAAGTGCATGTGAGCCGGAGGGGGCGTATGTGTTGGGAATTCTGTAGGTAATAACCTTGGAGCCGTCTCGGTGCTTCCAGATGAAAGCACTTTCGGGAATTTCAGCATTTTCATGCATGCCGGGACGCATCATGACATAAGCAGGCATGCCTGCGTTCATAAGCAGCTGCGGCAGGTTTGCGTTGTGACCGAAAGAGTCAACATTGTAGCCCGTACGGCAGATTTTGCCGAAGTTTTCATAATAGAAAAGCTGGGAATACAGAGCCTGTCTTGCAAAGCTTTCAGCGGAAGGGATGTTGCAGTCGGGCTGTACCCACCATCCGTTGACGGGTACCCATCTGCCTTCCTGCACTCTTGCTTTGATTTCTTCAAACATGGCAGGATCAATTTCCTTGACCCAGCTGTAGTATGCTGCGGAGGAGCAGGTAAAAACGAAATCGTCATATTCGTTAAGTCTGTCAAGTGCGGAACGGAAGGTCTGCATGACTTCACCGCAGCCCTCCTGCCATCTCCAGAGCCAAACCGGGTCAAGATGGGCATTGCCGATCAGATGAATTTTGGAAAATTCAGACATTTTTTCGTTCCTCCTTATTCTTCAATCAGACCGTAGTAACGGCCGAGCCAATAGGCAAATGTATAAACATAGCAGCTTTCAATCTGTTTCATGCCGCCCTCTTCGGTTTTCCATTCATACGGATTGCGGTCGTATTTGGAAATGAAGCGTTCATCGGGGGGCAGCAGAGCGGATGTTTCCTTGTAGCCGCCGAAGCGGTAACGGCGTGCAATATCCTTACGGGCATCAATGTCACAGCCCGAGCAAAGACGGCTGTTGTTGGTTCTGCGGAACCAGTCGATCATCATTTCGCTGTCAACATATTCATCCGGGCAGGCAGCAAGGAAAGGAATATCATAACCCGGGTCGTGCTCACGGCGGATGGTGCCGTTCCAGCTCTTGTAGGCCATTTGGAAGTTCTTCTTGCGTTCTTCATCGGTTTCAAGCAAAATCAAAGGCCAGAGTGCAAGGGTTGCAAGCATGTGATCACCGAACATCATTTCTTCAACCGAGTCTGCCATGGACATCATGG
>JAZOWJ010000325.1:0-15180 GCA_045659125.1 Acutalibacteraceae bacterium | reverse complement strand
TGCGTTTTTGTTCAAATTGCGGAATGCAGTTGGATGATGTGGTTCGCTTTTGCAGCAACTGCGGTGCGGCTGTAAATGAAACAACCACACAGAATCAACAGTTTTATCAGCAGGCGAATTATCAACAACCGTTTTACAATTCACAGCCGCAAACGAAGCCTGACGAGCCGAGTACGGGCTTGAAGGTCCTCAGCTTCTTTATCCCGTTGGCAGGACTTATTCTGTTTCTTGTTAATCAGAAGGATTATCCGATAAGTGCCAAAGCATACGGCAAAATGGCATTGATCTCATTCATCATCAGTATCTTATTTTATATTGTTTATTTCGTTTTTCTTGGTGTGGTTATTGGATCCGGTGCGCTCGAAACCTATTATTTTGAGGCAGATCTTCTGCAACAATTGATGTAAAAAACTCCCAATACAAGACATCTCTGTATTTACATGAGGTGTCTTTTTCTTTATCGTTGCATACAATACTTTATGTATTTGCTTGTTTTGCAGGGTGAATTTATCACTTCGCTTTATGTATTGTTGCAATCGAATTTTGTGCAAAATCAAAAAAAATAAAACTTAAAATTTGTTGATTATTACATGAATTGTAAAATGATGTTTTCTTGACATTTTTATGTAAATCAGTATAATATAAGTAACTGTAATCCTACGGGATAATTCTGCCGTGGGATAGAAAAAGGAGTGTTGTGTAATGACAAACGCAAAAAGATTGACAAAGAAGCTGCTTTCGTGCCTTCTTTGCCTTTGCCTCGTGCTGCCTGTTTTCTCGGCGGCTTTTGTTCCGCTTGCTGCGGAACTGAAAGCATCCCTGACAACAGAGGCTTCGGCTGCAAGCACAGCTGATATTAACTATATCAGATATGCAAACGAAGGATATCACTATTTTTATCATCAGCCCGGAGCAGAGTTTGTTTCTGAGATCGGTGTTGCTGATAAGAGTCAGTGGTCTACAACCAATCTTGCCAATCAGCTGAAGAATGATGGTTATTACTATCCTAATGATGCTGACCTTAACGACGGTGCTGGTGGTTATTACATCAAATTCGGTTTTAAAACCACAACCAATCCTGCCGGCAATGCTTTTACCAAGATGGCAATTTCTTCTAATCTGAGCGGTTCGGTTGAAAATTCAGCTACCTGGCCGGCATACTATCGTTTTGCTGATTCCGGCAAGGCCTATAATGTATCTTGGGAAAAATCCCACGGTACAGACCTTAATAAAGAAGCAGGCGGTGCATATCTTTACTTTGCAAATACACATGACACCCGTGTCGGTGCGCCCTTGACCTTGATTTATGCAGATAACCGTGATGGTTCTGCTTCCGACCCCCGTTATGCTAAATATCTTGACGGATCCGGGTTTGGTGATATGAACCAGGATGCAGGCGGTAACTACATTTATTTGTGGATGACTGACGACCCGGTCAACTTCGCAATGCATGATAATCATAAAACACTTGTTTCCAGCGGTTCTGTTGATGTTTCCGCAATGCTGCAGGAGCTTCAGACGGCATATAATACTTATAATGATTATCTTGTGTCCGGCAGATATACGGATGCGACTTACAACGCACTGAACTCTGCACTGAATACCGCACAGAGCATTCTGAATGATTACAACGATTTCTACAGCTCCTCTTACACTGCAGCACAGATCACCAAAGCTGCGATGGCTGTTGAAATGGCTGCAATGGAGCTTGCAACCACAATTACATTTAATGCATCCTATAACGGCGGCACTATTTCTACCACACAGGAAATCATAACAGTTGGTACTGATGCTTCCGGTAAGTATGACTACTATACGACACTGAAGGCAACGCGAGAAGGATGGAGCTTTGTCGGATGGAATACCGATAAGGATGCTACCGCAGGCGGACAGACTGTTACCATCGGTTATCACTCTACAGTTTATGCTCTTTTCGAGAAGACTGTTGACATTCAGTTTACATATCTGACAACTGCAGGTTCTGCAACATCCCTCAGACAGCAGATTAAATATGTGAACAGAGAAACAGAGAAGTCTATCACTGTTCCTACGATTGACGATTTCAGAAATGTTACCAAGAAGGGTAATTTCACCTTGCTCGGTTTCCGTGATGATAATCTTCCCACCGCACAGAATATTGAGCTTGGCTCTACTATCACTTATAATGCTGCAACTGTTGCACCCACCTATCGTTACTATGCTGTTTACAGCCGCGACGATATGACAGTTTCTTTTGATGCAGGTCATGCTGATGCCACCATTCCCGATGGTCAGTTTGCTCCTATGACAGCAAGCCATTACATCAGTGCGGCAAACAAGAGAGAAGATAAGCCGTTTGTTATTCCCGAAGGTTCTCCTGTCCGTGAGGGCTACACCTTCACCGGTTGGGCTGAAAAGAAGGGTGCCGATGCTACTCTGCATGCCGGCGACACTTATAATACCAACGTCGATAAGACCCTCTACGCTTGCTGGATTGCCACTCCTTACACCGTAACCTATGATGTAAACGGCGGCACAGAGCTTGCTCCTTTGCAGTATGACACTGAAAACAAAAAGACCAAGCTTGCTACCCCCAAAAGAGGCGGCTATACCTTTGACGGTTGGCTTGTAACAAAAGCAGAAGGAACTTGGACTGTCGGTGAAAAATACGAAGGCGGACAGAAGCTGAAGGGCTTTAAGGGTAATGTTTCTCTTGAAGCACAGTGGGTTGCCAATACCGATGTAAGATATGTTGTTTATCATATGCTTCAGAATGCGGACGGCACCGGTTATGATCAGTATAAGTCCAACATTTACAGAGGCACCGCAGATGCTACTGTTGATATCAGCAGCATGATTCTTACCAATGTTTACGGTTATACTTTTGAAAAGTCCACCGCAAACGGAACTGAATTTACCAATACAACAACTCTTCTGCCCGATGGCACACTTGCTATCAATATTTATTATGACCGTGTTTCCTTCAATGTCACTCTGACAGATGTGGAAAATGCAACTGAGCTTGGCGGTCGTTCCTATGTTTACGGCACAATTGCAGAAATCGGCGCAATTTGCGATCCCGGTTATGCAGTTGAATGCTGGAAAGACAGTGAAGGCAATATCATTTCTGACCTTGCAGGCTTTGAATTGCTTGTTGAAAAAGATATTGAATTGACTCCTGTTGTTGTTCCTCAGAGCTACACCATCACTATTGATGGCGGCGAAGTTATTGAATATAACTATGGCGAAGGCTTCAGCGGAATTGATGCATCCAAAAATGGCTATACATTCAAGGAATGGATTATTACTGTTGATGAATCACGTGAAAACAACTGGCTTGATATTTTCACTACCGGCAAAATTTCTTATGATCCAACTTTTGATCCTGCCGTCCTCTTAACTCTGTTTGGTAATGTAACCCTGACTCCTGTTTATGATACAATTGAATATACAATTACATTTGATGCAGGTGAAGGTGAAGCAGTTCCTCCCATTACTTATAATATTGAATCTGAATTCATGCTTCCTGAAACTGTAAAGGACGGTGCAGTATTTGCTGCATGGTTCACCAAGGAAACAACCGGTAACTGGGGTACAACCTATGCAGGTGGTCAGGTTGTTACAGGTCTGTATGGTGATGTAACTCTCGAAGCTGATTATCGTGATCTTGTTTACACTCTTACCTTTGATGCTAATGGCGGCAACAAGGTTGACACCATGATTTATGTTTCTACCGGTGAGGTATTCCGTCCCATCGGTGCTGCAGCTGAACTTCCCACACCTACTCGTCCGGGTTATGAATTTGCAGGTTGGACCTGCATCTCCAGCTTCCCGAGTAAAGAAAATCCCGAATGCTCCTGGAATGCAAATGATGACTATGCAGCAGGTACGACTCTTGTTAACAAGTATGGTAATGCATCTTTTAAAGCTAATTGGGTTGCCAAAGACTTTACTCTCAAGGTCAACACGCCTGAAACTGTAACCTACAGCGGTGATGCTGCAGTCAAGACCGGTACCAACTACAATGCAACCATTACTGTAGCTCCCGGTTATGAGCTCAGCTCCAAGATCACTGTTATGATTGGTGGCAAACCTGCTTACAGAGCAAACTATGAGTATGCTTGCAATGCTGACCGTTCTTCTGCAACATTGAAGGTATTTGGTTCCGCTATTGTCGGTGATGTTGAAATCACTGTTGCTGCAACTCCGATTGAGTATACAATTTCTTATGAAAGCGTATATCCCAACCATGGTTTTGCAACAACCTATACAATTGAATCTGAAGATATCATAATTGGTGCTCCCTCTATCAATGGTCATGTATTTGCCGGTTGGAAGGGAACAGACCTTACCGGAACTGACAACATGACTGTTGTTATCCCGAAGGGCAGCACAGGTGACAGAACCTACACTGCAACCTGGAACAGACAGTACAGAGTTGAATTTGTTAACACAGGTGACAGTGTCATTGAATCCTTCAAGTACATGGCAGGCGATACAATTGTTATTCCTGAACCCACCAAGGAAAACAGCAAGTTTGTCCATTGGACCGTTGAGGGTTGGGGCATTGAAACCATCGCTCCCGGCACATATACCGACAAGATCGGTGATGCTCGCCTGACTGCAGTATTTGATGATTCTACCACTTATACTGTTGAAACCTATGAAATGAACACCAAGGGTGAATATGAACTCATTGATACCGTTGATGTTCCCGGTAAGTTCCCCGGCGAAACCGCTTCTGTCAATGCTGAGGCAGTAGAAGGCTTCACTCTTGATGCTGAAAAGAGTGTTCTTGAAGGTGAAGTTCTTGTTAACGGTGGTCTTACCCTTAAGAAGTACTATGCAAGAAATCAGTACAAGGTAACTGTTGATGCTGATAAGAACGTTGCTTCTGTTGAAGGTGCAGGTACTTATTACTTCGAAGAAAAGGTTACTTTGAATGCAACTCCCAAGGGCGGTTATGAAATCGTTGGTTGGGACGGCGACAAGACTGCAAACGGTGACACTATTGAAGTTGAAATCGGTCTTGCTGATATCAATCTTAATGTAACCTCCAAGGCTATTACCTACACAATTACTTGCATGGCTGATGGTGAATTGTTTGAAACCATCACTTACACAGCTGATGATACCATTGCTCTGAAGGCTCTTGATGGCAAGGAAGGCTATGACCTCCTTTGGGTTCTTGACGTTGCTGAAGGCAGCTGGACTGCAGGTAACTATGCTCCCGGCGAATACACCGGTAAGTATGGTGACATCATTCTTTCTGCTCAGTTGATTGCAAGAGATGATACTGCTTACACTGTTGAAGTTTACACCCAGAACATTGAAAATGATGAATATGTTCTTGCTGATACTCTCACTCTTACCGGTACAACCGGTGCTGTTGTTGCTGCTCCCGAAGCAATTGAAGGCTTTGTAAGTCCTGCTGCTTCTGATGCAACAATCGCAGGTGATGGCACCACAGTTGTAGCTTATAAGTATGATCGTGGCATTTATACCGTAACATTTGATGTTCTCGGCGAAAAGGATGTTGACGAATATAAGTACGGTGCAGCAATTACTGCTCCCGAAAAGCCTGTTGTAACAGGTTATGTGTTCAGAAACTGGGGTCTTGATGCTGATAATGAAGCTATCGAAATCGCCTCTGTTATGGGTGCTGAAAACCTTGTTTATACAGCTACCATGGAACGCACACCTTACATGCTTACTTATAAGGGTGTTCATGGCGAAGCAATTCCTGCTGTAAAGTATTATGTTGATGAACAGCTGAATCTCCCGCAGATTTCTGATAACGGTTATACAGTTGTCTGGACTCTTGAAAGTTCTGTCGGCGGATGGAATGCCGGCTCCTATGTGCCCGGTGTTGTTGTTCCTGCCGGTATGTATGGTGATGTCACTCTTGTTGCTACCTACACACCGGTCAGCACAAAGTATGTTGTAAATCATCATTATGAGGTTCTCGGCAGCGACTTTGTTGTTGATACCAAGGAACTTTCCGGTCTGACTGACTCTGTTGTTGTTGCTCCTTACGAAATTGAAAATTATGTAACTCCTGCAGCATCTAAGCAGACAATTGCAGGTGACGGCACAACAGTTGTTGACTACTATTACTATCTTGCAGAACACACTGTTTCATATGAAGTATTTGATAAGGTTACTACTGATTCCTACAAGGTAGGTCAGACAATCGAAGCCCCTGCTGATCCTGAAGTTACAGGTTATACTTTCGTCGGCTGGGATTATGAAATTGCTGATGTAATGCCCAATGAAGATCTTTATTACACTGCAAAATTCACTGCTAACAAATATACTGTATCTTTCGATGTTAACGGCGGCTCTGCTGTTGAAGATATTGAATACACAATCGAAGATACTATTGTTCTTCCCGAATCTGAACTTGCCGATCATTATTTCGTTGGTTGGGAAGTTATTGAAGCAGAAGGCAATTGGACTGTTGCTGATCTTCTCAAGGGTAATCTTACCGCAAAATACGGTGATGTTACTCTGAAGGCTATCTGGAGTGCAACACAGTCTACTTACACTGTTGAAACCTATTTCATGGATGCAGAGGGCAATTACGGTGATGCTGCTTCCTCTGAAATTATTGGTGGATATGTCGGCGATACTGCTGTATACACCGTAGTTGACACTGACGGTTACTATCTTGATGCTGCAAACAGCATTATCGAAGCTGTTATTGCAAATGACGGTTCTACCGTTCTCAAAGCTTACTACGCACGTAACAAGTATACTGTGTCTGTTACCATCAATGGTAATGGTGGTCAGGTTGTTTCCGGCGCTGGTGAATATTACTTCGGTGCAACTGTAGAAGCAGTTATCAGCATTGATGATCACTATGAGCTTGATTCCTGGAACGGTATTGAAGCAGACGGTACTACCGTTACCTTCACAATGCCGATGGAAAATGTTGCTATTGAGGCAGTTGTAACACCTGTTGTTTATACATTCACCATTGATATGAATGATGGTAATGACGCACAGGTTGTTGAATACACCATTGAAGATACTGTTACTGTTCCTGCTGATGCAAGCAGAGAAGCCTTTACCTTCAACGGCTGGACTCTTGTTAAGGAAGTCGGCAACTGGACGCAGGCTGACATCGTGGCCGGTGCTGAATTGACAGGTAAGTATGGTAATGTAACCATTACTGCAAACTGGACCGCTCACACCTTCACATTTGCTTATGATGTGAATGGCGGCACAATGCCCACTGCTAACTACTTTAACGGTAGTGAATATACTGTTGAAACCGCAATCGTTCTTCCGCAACCCACCAAGGATGGCTACAGATTCGCAGGTTGGACGGTTGAGGCAACCGGTGAAAACAACTGGAAGACAGCTTATGGCCGTGGCGAATTGATTCTCGGCAAGGGCATGTATGGTAATGTTGTTCTGACAGCAGCATGGGATGCTGTTGATGTCAATGTTTATGTTGAACATTATCTCCAGGGCACATGGGATGATGAATACATTCTCATTTCCAAGAATACCTTGCAGTATCCCGCAGGTGAAACTATTGATATCCTTGCAGAAGCCGCAAAGACTGAAAGTGATATCGTCAAACATTCTGTCGGTCAGTTCAAGTTTGAAAAATCCTATGTAGACGGTTCTGCAGAACCTGTTTACAATGCTGTTGTTGCAGCTGACGGCAGCACAGTCATTCAGCTCTACTATCTGCTTGAAACCCATAAGGTTACTATCAATTATGTAACTCCCGATGGTGTTGAAGCTCCTGCAACATTTGAAGATACTTATCGTTTCGGTCAGACATACAACATTAAGTCTCCCGAAGTCGTAGGCTACAATCCGTCTACTGTTACCGTCAGCGGTACAATCGGAACTGAAGATGTTGAAGCTACCATTACTTACTCCATTGCTTCTTACAAGCTTACCGTAAATTATGTTTATGCTAACGGCAAAGCTGCTGCTGAATCCGTGACACAGACCATTCCTTACGGCACTGCTTATTCCATCGTAAGCCCCGAGCTTGTTGATAAGTATGGCAACCCTGTTCTTGGCTACACTCCGAGCCTTGCAGTCGTTGAAGGTGTTATGGGTAATGCAAACAAGGAAATTGATGTTGTTTACGGTATCAATACTTATACCTTGACAGTTCATTATACCTATGCTGATGGCACCGCAGCTGCTGATGATTATGTCGCAAACCTTGAATACGGTTATGCTTACAATGTCAAGTCTGCTGTTGTTGATGGTTACACAGCAAGCAGCCCCTATGTAAGCGGTACAATTACTGAGGATACAGTAATTAATGTTGTTTACTCTGTAAATACCTACACTGTTATCTTCCGTGATTTCGACGGATCGGTTATTTCCGAACAGCATGTTGTTTACGGTGGCGCTGCAACTGCTCCTGCTGCTCCTGTCAGAGAAGCTGATGACAAATACAGCTATGAATTCAAGGGTTGGTCCGATGATTTCAGTGTTGTCAACGGCGACATGGATATCTTTGCAGAATACACTTCAACGAATCTGTCCACCGGCGATGTTGAAGGCGATGACGAACCTGTTGATGATTCCTTCTTCGGCAGACTGAAGGCATTCTTCAAGAGAATTATCGACTTCCTCAGAACACTCTTCATTATTACCTGATGAGTGTGAAATAATTGATTGATTAACAATCATACCCCCTGCATCAGCTGATGCAGGGGGTATAGCTTTGCTCTGATTTTTACGAGAGTTTTTAGTTGAATGTTGAATTATCTTATTGGCTTAAAAACAGCTTTTCAATGACTTTTTATATTTATCTGAAAGGGGAATGATGAAGGTCAAAAAAAGCAAATAACAGTAAAATTAGCATCAAAAAAAGAGCCGCAGCAGATCGCTGCGGCTCTTTTCCCATCATTTTATTTTGTAGCTGTAAAGAATTCTGACAGATATTCAAGCACAGATTTAAGCCAGGCTTTGATACTGTCTCTGAATGTCTGCATCAGTTTGCCGAATGTGTAAATCGGATTCAGGGATGGTTCCTTGTAATTTTCAAACGGCACTATTTTGCCATTTGCACGAATCAAAAATTGAGGATACTCTTCAAAAGTATTTACATCAACAAGCTTTTCGCCGAAAAGAACAGCCTGTTTTAACATATATAAATCATTAGAGTCGTGAGAGTGCTGTAAATCTTTAATAAACCATGTATTTTCAGGGAAGGCGCATGTGGAAGCATCAATTATACAATCAGGCGAAATGTGGCCTTTGGCTGCATTTTCTGCTATGTATGTATCACTCAATGTAGTGCCATAAGCAGCGGTTGTTGCACCGTAAGAGGCAAATACCGTATCAATAACGCCATCTGATTGCGATGTCCAGTTTGCGCTGACCGGTGCCATTGAATACCCGTAACGTGCAATTATCATAAGTCTGCCTGTGTTTGCAAGCTCTTGCAGGATGTCATCGCGGTTTGCTCGCACTTTATTGTTATAAGCAAGCACCTTATTTCTTAATTCTGTGTGATCAGCAGATGGTTGATCAGCAAGAATGGTATCAAATACATATTTTTCACTTGCTTTGCAATCCTCATCCGGAATCATTGCCCAAATGGACGGCCAATATGCAAACAAGGGAATCAGGCATTCCTTCGCAACTCTGTCGTAGGAACGGTCAACAAGCTCTTCTCCTGCAGCTTCAAGAAGATCAAACGCACCGCTTGCAAATAAGGAATCCATCAGAAAATTAAGGATCATCTCACCCTGCATGCCTGAAAAAGCATACAACAGATATGCATAAACAGCTTCGCCGTCGAGCAGAAATCTGTTTGCAAACAACTCTCCCATGTAGCTGGCACCGTATATGGCTGTTGCATCCATGATTGCACCGTGAATTTTATCAAGTCCGTATTTTGCCGCATAACTCATGAAAATGATGCCACCCATGCTGTGACACTCAACAGCAACCTTTTCACAGCCGCTTTCTGCAAGTACATAATCTATGTAAGCAGCAAGCTCATCGGCAATCACCAGCGGATCTCCTCGCCAATCATAGTTAAAGCTTATTGTTGAGGTTGCAGTGATTTCTTCGGGATATACCCATTTGATGCCGGAATTTTCTTTCGGCGTTCCATCAGGATTGTTCCATGCCCCGGAAAACAGCAGGTTTACAACCTCAACAAGTGCATCCTCAAAAGCGGACCAATTGTGAGTAATCAGATAGTTTGTAATCGGTGCTATTGCAGTTTTGACGGCCTGCATGATAATATCACCTTGCATTGGCCAAACAACGGTTTCGTTTTCAGTGCCGATGTCAGTATAAATATCGCCACATGCAAAGCCGTGAATGTAAATGGTGGGACATGTTATGTTTGCATCGTCGCTGTTTTCTGATATTTCTTCTGCCAAAACAACAGGTGACAGAGCTGTGAAGAGTATCAGAAAGCTTAGTAAGCATGCTAAAAGCCGCTTTGAAATTTTCATAAAACAAAACACCTCTCAATTATTCAGTTGTTATTATTATAACATTCATGTGTCAGTTTGTAAACCATTTTTTAAACAACTGTCCTTTTGCTTGACAAAAATACAAGTCAGTGGTAAAATATAACTGATATGAAAGGAGGATTATACACTATGCCTCAGAAATATTTAATTATCAATGCCGATGACTTCGGTCTGTGCAAAGCCGCCAATGATGCGGTTATTGATTTGTTCCAAAGCGGATGTCTTCTGTCATCCACTGTTATGATGACTTGTCCCGGTACGGATGATGCGGTTCGTTTTGCTGCTGAAAATCCGCAGTATCCCATTGGTGTGCATCTTACACTGACAAATGAGTGGCAGGATAATTGCCCTTGGGGACCGCTTACGGATGGTCAGACTATTCGCAATGAAAAGGGTCGTATGTGGCCTGAAAATGAAGATTTTGAGATGCATTGTGACTATGATGAAGCAATCACAGAAGCTAAAGCGCAGATTGAAAAAGCCGAAAATATGGGTATGAAGCCTTCTCAGGTTGATAACCATATGGGTTCTTTGTATGGCATGAACGGTAAATATCTTATGCTGCCAAAGGTTTTCAAGCTTTGCAAGGAAAAGGGATATGCCTTCCGTATGTGCACAACACCTGTGGATTCATTCTGTCCTGACGGTGTGCCGCTTGTTCTTTATAAGGCTTTCTGTTATATCAGTCGATTCCTTTCAAAGAAATATAAGGTTTACACACCCGATTATCTTGTGCTTACAGATCAGGTGGAATCACTCAAGCATAGGCAGTCGTATGAAGAATTCCGTGATGCTTTCCTGAAATTCCATGCAGAAATTCCGTATGGTATCACTGAAACATTCATTCATCCTGTTGTGGAAACCGATGAAATCAAGGGTATCACAGGTTCCTGGCAACGCAGAGTATGGGAATATCAGTTAATGAAGGATCCCATTACGCATCGTTTCTTTGAATCGCACGGCATTAAGCTGATCAGCTACAGAGAGCTTATTGAAATGAAATCTGCAGCTGCAACCAAGAAATAAGATAAATGACCGCTTGTTTGTTGCAGGCGGTCATTTTAATTTATTGACGGAAAAAATGATATTCTGATTGTTGTAAATTTCTAATCCTTTAAATGCTCCCTGCAGGTTTGTCGATACCTGAAACTTGTAGTCAGTAAGAGAGTCGCAACTTTTGAAAAGAGCTTCGAAGATATCTTCGCGGTATTCATATTGCACAACAGAAGAAATGATTTCAACAATTTGTTCTGTCATGTATGCATCACTGAAAGGGGATATTGAGTAAATAACATTTGCTTTCGAAATTCTTTTATTGAACTTCATGGTTTCTCTTTCATCTTTATTTTTTATCAAGTCAGTCAATTGCTCAGCTGCATTCGGTAAAGCAGTATAATCGATTAAGATTTCGGAATCTGTATATACTGTAGAAAATGCTGAAAGCAATAAATCCAAGAATTCTTTTATATAGCTTGTGTCATTTGATTTTCCCTTTAGCAATAAGCGTATTTCTTCGGCAAGCAAAAAAGGGGAATGTGCGAGCTCTGCAGTTGTTTGCACTTCCCAAGAATTGTTTTTTATTGTTTCTTTTGTAAATGTGTTATCTGATATACGATATCGCAATAATGAGCCGTTATTCTGTTTTCTGTACAGATCAATCTGTTGTTGTTTTTTGTTAATTTGTAAAACGAATACATTGTTATTGCTGTAGCTTTTTATGGCATAGACGGCAGAAGTATCATTGTTCTTTTTATCAAGAATTAAAAATACACAAGCGGACAAAAGTATGATAACAACAAATAAAGATATTATTTTTTTAATCATTCAAAAACCCCGTTTCAATGAACGGGGTCTTTAATATGTGTTGCCATTAATTCATCCAATTGATCAGATATAATTTGAATATCACAGCCGCCAAAGTGAATATTGGTAACTGAAAGCGAAGTGTTGTTGCTTTCGTATTCTAATCCAGTCAGCTTTCCCGTAAAGGCATTGAGTGACATTGTCAGCTTGCAATCAAAAAGAATGTCATACAAATCAAAGCCGAACAAATCTGTCAAGCCTCCTGCAATACCTGCTATGCTGATAATATTCTGCATGCTTTTGGTGTAAGCAGGATTTATGATTGCGTGAATGCTTTGTGCAAGCATAGAGCTGTCTGTCGGCGAAAAATGATATTGCAACGTGAAATTATTTCTGCTGAATGAATAACCTGCAGCTTGCTGAAAAGTATCCTCATTTATGCTGTTCATAAATGTACGGATAACAACAGGCAGAGTCTCAAAATTGATATATTTTGATAAGTCAAGTCCTGTAAGAGCATTCAGGTCTGTTTTTAAAGCTGCAGTATCCGCCTTTCTGTTCGTAAGAATCTTTGCCAGATTTTCGGCTAATCTCTTCACATCAAGCAGACAAACCCTGCTGTCGTCAAAATGCCATTCGCTTTCATCCATGGAAAACTGATAACGAACCCCGTCTTTTATAAGTATGTATCGGGCCGTGCGATTATTCCCATCATCAAGCTGCCAATAGGCTTTGATATCTTTGCTTGTATTATCAAAACGATACACAAAATAGCCGTTTTGTCCGTCTTTTTGAAAATCAAAGGTTCCGCTATTGCACGCAAGTGCGATTGCCATGCTGTCGGTTAAGGATTTACTGATTTTTCCGCCATCATTTAATCGCAAAATGCGTTCTGCAGGGGATGCCCCTCCATATGTCAGGGGTATCAGCATTAAGAGGCTCATTGTAACTGCAGTAATTGAAATAAGAAAAGAGATGAATTTACGCAGTTTCTTCAAAATGAATGCAACTCCTTATTGAATATTCAAAACAATATCCTTTGTTTGCAACTGCAGGGTCATGTCATCTGTTTCATTGCCGGTTTCGTCTTTTGCAACCAAAAAGTTAACAGGCTTTAACTGAATGGTCTGTGTACCTGCTGCACCGGTCAGAGGTGTTACTGTCAGCACAAACATCGTTTCGTCAGCAACAGAGGCTGATTTCATAACAAAACCACCATAGGTGATTGTACCCTCGTCAATTTTCAGCATATCAACGACTTCAGGAATAGTACTGCCGGCTGTGTGTTCAATTTTCAGTGCGTTGCTGTCATATTCGGCAATCAGGTCAACACTGGCCAAAAGACCTGCATTGCAAAGCTTAACAGTTATAGTGACTTCTTCACCAATAGTCGGATTTTCATTGGAAACAACAGCATATACGGTTGGTGTTGTTCCTGCTTCAGCAAAAGCAGGATGCGTTGCTTCTGAGATAAGATCAGGCTCTGTTGTTTGTTCAGTCTTGCATGCGGAAAAAGAAAAAATAACACAAAAAACAAGCAGGGCAGCAAATATTTTTTTCATGTAGTGTGATTCTCCTTAAAATCGATTCAAATTGCAGATAAGCTGGAATGCAGTATAGTCACTTTTGTAACAAATGCTGATAACGAGATAACCGTCATTGGTAATGTGTATTTGTTCCATGTTCTTGTTGCTGAAATCCTTGAAAACGGTCAGTTTTCCGTCTTCTGTATCGAGGACTCCAATCTGCATACCGCCGATCGGACTTTCGCCGATGATAGCTGCATAGCGGCCGTTCATAACAAAATCCGACACTACAAAAGCCGTTCCGAATGCAGTATAATCAATTGTGTATTCCTTGTTTGTTGCAATGTCATAAATGATGCCATTGTTTTTCTGGAGTGTGGCAGTGCCTGAACGGAAATAATCTGTATCAAGGTTGCCCTCAAAGGTTCGTATGATTGAGTAATCATTGCCGTCATAAAAATAAATGACAAAGCCTTCATCTTCTGCGCTGTAGTAATAAATACCTTCATTGGTGCGGTAGAAGGTCATGCCGAGCATATTGCGAACTACGCGTATATTGTCAACATTGGTGTCGTATCCGCCGCTTGTGTAAATATCCACCAGCTTGACATCATCTGCTACATAAGCACGTGATGTGAAGAAATAAATATTTCTGTAGGGCTGATGAAGAATCTCATCTGTGAACATTTTGTAATCCTTGACCTTTAAGCCGTCCATGCCGGCATGGCGCTGCTCTTCGCTTAAAAAGTAGGATGTTGTCATGTCATCCGTATCAAGATAAAATTGTTCACTGTATAATTTTTCACCGTAAAAACGCGTTTTATCGGTGTCGATAAGCAGCAACAGCTCATTTTCATCAGCGAAATTGTCAGGCAGATCACAGACCTTGAAAAATGCATAGTCAAACAATAATACGCCGGAATTGTTTGCTGCTGTGTAAAGACCAAAACCGTTGGCTTTTCCGTCCACAGTAATATAATGTACCTGTGCAGGAATGTTTTGTCCGCTGCAACGAGGTGCAACGGAATAAACGCCGCTTTCTTCTATGGAAGTCAAAACACCGTCCACAAGCTTGTAGAAATTTACATTACCCAGTGTGTCCATGGTGTAGAAAATGCCGTCAAAATCAGTTTTTAACAAAGGCAGCTCTGCTGTTTTTGATTCAACAAAAAGCTTTTTGAATTTTATTTTTCCGTCCTTATCAACAAGTTCGGTTGCGTCAACTGTATTTGTTTCACCACCTGTGGGCTGCTCATTCTGATTCAGAATGCTGCAACCGCTTATAAGTGTGAACACAAGTAATAAGCAAAAAATAATAGAAACAGTTCTGCGAAGCATAACTTCCTCCTGCAAATAATGGTAGATATATATTATATTATAAATAAAATTAAATGTCA
>JAZOWJ010000324.1:0-6350 GCA_045659125.1 Acutalibacteraceae bacterium | reverse complement strand
TGTGCAATGAGTGCGGTTGCAGAGGAATATCTTTCCCAGCATCCCTTTCTGCCGCAGTTGCACTGTTCACCGTCATAAACGATAACCATGTGACCCATTTCACCTGCAGCATAGTTGCAGCCGGTAACAAGCTTGCCGTTTACGATGATGCCGCTGCCGACACCTGTGCCGAGGGTGATTGCAACAAAGTTCTTGACACCCTTACCGCAGCCTGCAACAGCCTCGCCGAGTGCTGCACAGTTTGCATCATTATCAAAATAAATTCTGCCGATGCCGGTGCGTTCGGTCAGAAGACGAAGTGCGGGGGTATTGTCAAAGCCGAGGTTGTTTGCAAATTCAATCAGACCCTCTGCCTTGTTGACGGAGCCGGGGGTGCCGACACCGATGGAAAGAACATCGTTCTTGGTGATGCCTGCTGCCTTCATTGCATCCTCAATGGCGGCTGCGATGTCATCAAAAATCTGTTCTGCAGGGCGGGGAACATTGGTCTTTCTCTGTCCCTTTGCGATGATTTTGTTGTTTTCATTGACGACACCTGCAACGATATTTGTGCCGCCGAGATCCACGCCGATTCTGTACATAAGTATTTCCTCCTGTTTCTGTATATACCTTTTTTTTATTTTTTAATGCCAGTACTGAATGGAAGCTGCGCCCTCTTCGTCCTCAAGGCCGAGCTTTTTGAGCAGCTCCTTTGCTGCGGAATAGCCCATGCGCTTCTGACGGTTGTTCATGGCTGCAACCTCAATGATGGTTGAAAGATTTCGACCGGGCTTGACGGGGATGGTTGCACTCGGAATGCGGATGCCGAGAATCTCGGTGAATTCCTCCTCCAGACCGATCTTGTTATAGCTTTTTTCCTCGTCCCAGTTTTCAAGGTTCAGAACAAGGTCAATTTTTTCTGTCATTTTAACAGCGCCTGCACCGAAAATGTTCATGGCATTGATAATGCCGATGCCGCGCAGCTCAATGAAGTGACGGATGTTGTCAGGGGATGTGCCTACGAGGGAAATGGCTGAAACCTTACGGATTTCAACCGCATCGTCAGCAATCAGACGGTGACCGCGCTTGATAAGCTCAACCGCCGTTTCACTCTTACCGACACCGCTGTCACCTGTGATAAGAACACCCTCGCCGTATACTTCAACAAGCACACCGTGACGGGTGATGCGTTCAGCAAGCTCAACACCGAGATAGGCAATGAGTGCCGACATGCAGCCCGATGTGCTGTCGGGGGTACGAAGCACGGGAACCTCATACTTGACTGCAAGGGGAATAAGCTCCTCGGGCGGTTCAAGACCGCGTGTGATAATGATGCAGCTCGGCTTTTGCTGCATGAAATGCTCAAGACAATTGTGTCTTTGCTCAGCCGGCAGACTATTGAGGTATCCGAATTCGGAAAGACCGATAAATTGCAATCTTGCAGGGTCAAAATAACCGTCGTAGCCTGCAAGCATCAAGCCGGGACGGTTGACATCCCTTGTTGAAATGCGGATTTGTGAAAGCTCCTTGGGTGTCGAAACAACCTCAAGAGAATTGTCCTTGAGAAGCTTTTGCAGGGTTACGGAATAATTCTTAGCCATCAAACCCCTCCTTTGGCATATATATTAAAAATTATATAATAATTTTAATTTAAAATCAATCCATTTAATAAAAAAAGAACAGAAAAAATCAACTTTTTCTGCTCTCTCTGTTTTGGTTATCGTATTAAAAATAATTCAAGAATAAAAACTGTTGCACAGCAGCAAACGGCGGTCTTGAAAAGGTCAAAGCCGAACCATGCAACAAGAATGCCGACCACAAGAGCAACAAGTCCTGCAACCGGACTTTGTGTTGCGTGCACAATGGCAGGCACGGTCATAACCGCCAGGGTGACATAAGGAACATAATAGAGGAAGGATTTTAAAAACCGGTTTTTGATTTGCTTGCGGATGAGTGTCAGCGGTAACACGCGGATGAGCAGGGAAACGACCGCCATCACGGCAATGTAAATATATGTATTTCCTCTCATTGTGCTGCCACCTCGCTTTCCTCTTCGTCCTTGACAGGGAACAGCAGGGCTGCAACGGTGCTGATTGCAACGGTGAGAATGATTGTACGCGTGCCCTCGGACAATTCACAAACAACCGGGATATAGCTTGCTGCAATGCTCAAAGCAAAGCAGATTGCAATCAGGCCGAGTATGATTTTGCTTTTTCTTGCAGGCGGTATGATGATGGCAAGGAACATACCGTACAGTGCTACACTGAATGCACTGACCACACGCAGGGGAAGCAGGTTACCTGCAAGCACACCCAAGGCCGTGCCAATTGCCCAGCAGGGTGCTGCGGCCGAGGCTGCACCGTAGGTGTAAAACGGATTCAGTGTGCCGGGTCGGGCAATGGCCGCCCCAAACAGCTCATCCGTAATGTAAAAGCCCATGATGAAGCGGTGAAAAAACGGCATTTTGCTGTCAAGCCTTTGGCTCATGGCACAGCTCATCAGCAGGTATCTTGCATTTGCAACCAGCGTGGCAAGTGCCATTTCAATGTAGGTGGCGCCTGCTGCAATGATGGTAAAGCCTGCATATTCACCTGCAGATGCATTGCACAAGAAGGATGTCAGGAAGCCCTCAAAAGGGGAAAGCCCTGCATTTTTGGCAGCAATGCCGAGTGAAAATGCAACGGCAAAATATCCGAGACCGATCGGAATGCCGTCCTTGAAGCCGCTTTTGAATGCAGCTTTGTTCTGAATGGATTTTAAGGAATATGTACTCATTCTTTTTCTCACGGAAAACGGTGCAACCCGAAGGTCGCACCGTCTGTATTAGTGTTTTTTTATTCTGCTGCTTCGGTATCTTCGATAACGATTTCGGGAACGATAGCAGAGGTGAATTCTTCCACATCGCCGTCGGTCAGAACATCGCCGCCGGTGATTGCATCGCCGTTGGTGAGAACATCACCGTCGGTCAGTGCTGCATCGGCATCAGCAGTTGTTTCTTCGTCAGCTTCTTCTGCAGCATAGTCAAAAGTGCAGGTGACGGTGTCGGTGAAGTTGAAGCAAAGCTTGAATTCGCCGAGGTCAGCGAAGCTGCCTTCTCCCTTTGCCTCGAAGGTGACAAAGGCATTCTTTGTGTAGGTTGCGGAAAGAACCTGTTCGGTTTCCATGTCGATTTCAAAAGCAACGGTGCAATCACGGTATGCAACGGTGTAATCGCTGACAGCAACTGCAGTGTTGACCTTTGCAAGCTCGGAAAGAACATATTCCTTGTCAACCGTGTTGGTGAAATACTTGTTGATAACAGCAGCATCTGCGAACTGAATAGCAGTGGTTTCTTCAGCAGGCTGTGCAAGGAAGGAGAGGGTAGCTCTCATCTTGTTGTCGCAAACAAAGGTCTTGCTCTTGATGTCGCCGTTTTCATAGTAAACCTGGCTGCCTTCTTCGTCAGTAACAGGCACTTCTGCACGACCGTCTTCACCGTTGAGCTCGTTGCCGTCCATGTCGAATTCGTACTTCGGTACATCTTCTTCATAAGCTTCGGTTTCGCCTTCTTCATTGGTGACATTTTCAGTCGTCCAGTTTCTGGAGGTCTTGTCGTTGTAGTTCACAACAGCAGCAACATCAGCATTGTCGATGGTTGCAAGAGCAGTGATTTCGGGAGCGGGAGCACTGAAGCCCTTCATAAGATAGGTCTTGATGAAGCCGAGGGTGTCATCAAGGGTATCGAGTGCTTCGTTGCCGACGAGCTCTTCACCGTTGATGTATGCTGCATAATCTTCTGCAGTGAGCGCCTTGGTGTCGTTGACACTGAAGCCCTGGCTGACATTGATGACAGCACCTGCAGCATTGGATTTTTCAATAACGGAATTGATGTAAGAAACAACATTTTCTTCGGGAACGGAGTCCATTCTTACGAAAACAGTTGTGGGCTCTTCCTGTTCAACGGTGTCGTCCATGCAGCCTGCAAAGCTGATGACAAGCGAGAGAACAAGCAGAACGGACAAAGACATTGCAATAAGTTTCTTCATGCGAAAATACCCCTTTCGGATGTCAATATTTGATACAAAAATCATTATACCAAAAAATTATACGATTTGCAAGGGAAAAAATTAAAATCAATCGTAATTGTCGCAAAGACCTTTTTCGTCAAACAGATATGCAGATTCAAGAGCGATCTGAATGCCTTTTTCAACGCAGCGGGGATTCATGTTATCCCATGTGTCGGTACGGGTGTGGTAATATCTGGGCGGACCGGGGTTCATGGCTGCAAGGGATGCAGAGGGAATACCTGCCTGGGTGATAGCAGCTGCATCGGATGCGCCACAGAAAATGCTGGAGAACTTCAGCTCTCTGTCTGCGTATGTAGCGGCTTTTCTGACGAGTGCACAGCAGCGTGCATCGTGCTTGGTGATGCCGGACATATCGCGGTTATAAACAAACATATCTTCATCATCACGGAATGTATCCAGTGCAATGAACATGGTTTCAACAGAATCGCATTCAGCTTTGTGCGCTTTTGCAAATGCCTTTGCTCCTCGAAGACCTGCTTCTTCGCCGCCGGAGAAGAGAACCCAGAGCTCGGTGTTCTCAAAACGAAGGTTGTTGTCGCCCATATACTTCATAACAGCGGCAGCACACATGCAACCGGTCAGGTTGTCGTTTGCACCCTGCACACAGATCTTTTTATTCAGGAAGATGAACAAGCAGATAAAGCCGGGAACAAATGCAAATCCGACATAGGCAAGGGCAACAGGGAAGTCGCCTTTTGTTGCGATGGACACAATACCGACAAGAACCATGTAGGCAAGGCCGATGGCAGCATAAATCAAAGAAATGTAAAGTGCAGGAGCGCCGCCGATGTGGGTGAATCTCCATTCAAAAGAGGAATCAGCATGGCCGCCGATGATGATTCTGCGCTTGACTTCACCCGAGGGCTTGCGGATACAATAAACATTGTGAGAAGTCACTTTCTTGAACATGAAATCGATAAATTCTCTGTAAAAAAGGAATTCACCAAACATGAATGCAGCAGCCACAACGGCAAGACCGAGGCTTATGTAACGCATAAAATCAAGTCCGTCAACCAGTGTGCCGACTGCAAACAATGCAACGGATATAATAAGAAGAACGGCGTCAATCTTCATCCAGCCGAAAAATGCATCGGGATGCACGGAAAACTCTTCGGTGCGCACTTCGTCTGCTGCATCACCGACCTGTGCGGCCATGAACTGCTGTGCTTTGAGTTCTTCTTCGGAACCGCAGGGACGCGGACCGATTTCTGTGCAGATTTTTTTGATGGTACGGGTTGCAAAATTGGTGTACTCCCTGAGTTTGGGAGTAAAATTGGGGATTGTTTCTGAGGCTCTCATAAAAAATTCCTTTCTCTACAGATAGTACTGTAACAGCAATATCATAGCATAAAACAAAAAGCAAGTCGAGTGTTAATAATGATGAAAAGTGTTCAATTTTATTATACACATTCCACAAATTGTGTCACAATTAAAAACAAGTGTGCGATTTTGTTGCTTATTTGCAAACAACGAAAATAAATAATTTGACTTTTTTTATTTTTTCATGTATTATATAAACGAATATATGTGATTTCTTTTCAGGAAAGGAAAAAAGCAAATGAATAAAAACAAAACCATTAAAATTCTGATTGCCGCAGTTGCAGTCATCCTTGTCGGTTTGATTGCATTTTTTGTGGTGAGCAAGGTTGTCGGCGGCAATGAACCGACCACCGAGGATTCCGAGCTGGTTGCTCCTTCCGTGAGTGTACCCGGCGTCGGCAATGACGGCAGTGATGCAAACGGTGCACAATCGTGGAACGAAAGCGAAACACTTGTGCAGGGAATCGAAGTGCAGACCACTGCACCCGAAATGCCCGACGAACAGCCCGGTGAGGTAGAAACCCTTGCTGCACCCGAAACGATTGACACTGCAGAGCTTGCTGTCAAGGACCGTGTGTATCTGGTTGTCAATGCATGGCACATTCTTCCTGCGGATTATGTTCCGCATCTTGAAGAAACCATTACCGGCAGCGGTGTTTATCTTGAACGTGCAGCAGCCGAGGCATTTATGGAAATGTACAAGGCCGCACTCGGTCAGGGGCTTACATTGACCCCCTATAACGGTTATGTCAGCACAGCCCGTCAGCAGAGCAAGTATGATGCTCTTGTTAAAACCTATTCCGAAATGGGTTATTCCGAGGCCGAGGCACAGGCACTTGCAGCAAGAAAGGTGCTTCCTGCAGGCTGCAGTGAGCACAATGCGGGTCTTGCAGTGGATCTTGGCAGCAACACTGCTGATTTCACAGATACCGCAGAATACAAGTGGCTGGTCAAGAATGCTGCAAAGTACGGCTTTATTGAGCG
>JAZOWJ010000323.1:0-6091 GCA_045659125.1 Acutalibacteraceae bacterium | reverse complement strand
GAATATTCGGCTTAGCACAATTAAAATTAAAAAATTTTAATTGTGCTCATTTTCATTGCAATGACTATTGTCAAATTTTTTAAGAAAATTTGACACCAAATCGCAGATTTGGTGTTGAGAAGGTGTGAAAAACACCTTCTCCACTTCCCATAGACATTATAACACAATATGAAGCAAAAGTGAAGAAAAATGCAACACTTTCCCATTCTTCTATTGCAAGATGTAATATTTTACTATATAATTTAAAGTTGAAAAATATTGCATGGAGATCAGCCTGAATGAAAACAAAAAAGAAAAAGGAAAAACAGAAGGCATATATTCTGAAAAACACAGCCTTTATGCTCGGCTGTGCTTTCAAATGTGCGCCCCTGTCACTGTTGATTATTTACATTTCCTATATTGCGGAAAATGTGTATTATGCAGTGGTTATCAACGTTATGTTCCTGGAAACAGCACTGTCCATTATCGAGGGCAACGGAACCTTCAGGGATTTTGCGATACGGATGATTCTGATTGTTGTCGGCAAGCTGCTGATTGACCTGCTGGCTTACATCGATGTTTATACCGTAAGAATCAAGTTTGAAATCAAGTGCGAAAGCTATCTCAACAACCTCATTTTCAAAAAAGCGCAGGAGGTTGAGCTGGGCTGTTACGAGGACCCTGACTTCTTCGACAAGTATAACCGTGCAACCTGGGTTGTGGACAGAGGCGGCTTCAAGCGCATCATTGAGGGCTCTGCATGGACCATCGGCTCACTGCTGAGCTTTGTGCTGCTTGTCAATTATCTCATTTCCATTGACCCGTTTTTGCTTGTGTTCATTCTCTGCCCTGTCATCGTGATTGCGCTGCGTGTGAAGAAAAACGAGATTGAGCTGGAAAAAGACAAGGCCATGACCCCCTATGAACGTCAGAAGGACTACATCCGCAGAACAATCCTGTTGAAGGATTTTGCAAAGGAAATCAAAACCACCGATATCTTCACCGTTGTCAAACGCAGATTTCAGTCTGCCATCGACAAGAATATCAGCGTTATCAAGGACTATGGCTGGAAGGTTGCCGTTCTGGAGGTTTTTTCGGACTTTTTCGGAGAAATCATACCCGTTGCAGGCGGCTTCGGCTACGGCTGCTATCGACTTATTGTTCTGCAGAATCTGCCGATTTCGGAGTTTTCCGTGCTCATTTCCGCCATCACCACCGCACGAAACAAGCTCAATCACCTTGCTCACTATTTTGCCATGCAGCAAAAGCACTGCCTGTGGGTGCAGAATATGCGCGAATTTTTGGAATATGACCCGAAAATCAAGGGCGGTGACCGTATTCCCGAGGATTTTGAGAGCCTCGAATTCAGAAATGTGTCCTTCCGCTACAAGGAAAAGGATAAAAACACCCTTGAAAACATTTCCTTCACCGTCAGCAAAGGCGAAACCGTTGCCGTGGTCGGTCACAACGGCGCAGGCAAGACCACCCTTTCCAAGCTCATCATGCGCTTGTATGACGTAACCGAGGGAGAAATTCTTTATAACGGTGTGAATATCAAGGAATATGATTTGCTGAAGTACCGTGAAAAATTTGCAAGTGTGTTCCAGGATTACCGCATTTTTGCCATGACGGTGGCTGAAAATGTTTTGGTTGAGGAGGTAACCGAGGAAAACGCAGCAATTGCAAGAAAAGCCCTCGAAATGGGCGGTGTGTATGACAAAATCAGCACCCTGCCCGAAAAGGAAAACACCGTCCTCACCCGTGAATTTGACAACGAGGGGGCACTGCTTTCAGGCGGTCAGGCACAAAAGGTTTCCATTTCGCGTCTTTTTGCAAGGGATTTTGATATAGCAGTGCTCGATGAGCCGTCATCGGCACTCGACCCCGTTGCCGAAAGCCGCATGTATGACAGCCTGATGGAGGGCACCAAGGGCAAAACCGTGCTTTACATTTCACACCGACTGTCCAGCGCGACCCGCTCGGACAAGATTCTTGTTTTCGCACACGGCAAGCTGCTTGAGGCCGGCACACATGAGCAGCTCATGCAGGCAAACGGCGAATACTGCGAAATGTTCACCCTGCAGGCATCGGGCTACAAGGAGGAGGCTGTTTATGAGTAAGCAAAATAAAGAAAAATCAAACAGCCTGCGCAACTATCTGTTCATGCTCGGCTTTATCTGCAAGCACACACCGCTTTATCTGTTCGGCTATCTTGTGATTGATGTTATTGCCAACATTCCGTGGATTCTGACAAATGTTGTGCTGCTGAAATACATCATTGACGTTGTTACCTCGGGTGTTGAAATGTATCGTGCAGCGGTTGCCTGCATTGCTTTTGCCGTGATTATCGTCATTGGCAACCTTCTGAATACTCTTTTTTACGAAATTGTTCTGCCCAAGGAGCGGGAAAAATTCTATTTTAAGATGTATTCCGTCATCTATGAAAAAGCGGCAAAAATGGATTACGAGGCCTACGACAACCCTGCCTATTACAATGACCTTGTGCTTGCTATGACTTCCATGAGCGACCGTGCGCAGCAGGTGCTTTCCTACACGCAGGATATTCTGACCAACGTTGTTTCGGTGCTGACCATCGGCACGGTCATTGTTACCATTGACCCGATGTGCCTTTTGTTTGTATTCCTTTGCGTTGCATTCATGGTGCCTGTCGGCAGGCTGATTGCAAAGGTCAATGTACAGCGTACCGAGGCGATGACGCCGTATGACCGCAAGAATCTGTATTTCAGCCGTGTGTTCTATTTGCAGGATTACGCAAAGGAATTAAGACTCAGCCGTGCAGGTGCAATGATTGAGCACAGATATCAGAAAAACATCCATGACAGGCTTGCCACCATTTCCCCCTACCTTGCAAAGCAGTGGAAGCTGTATTTCTGCCAGGAATCCATGCCGCTGACGCTGCTGATTTATCTCGGCATCACCCTGTTTATGGGCTACAAGGCCATTGTGACCAAGGAGGTCACCATGGGCGATTTTGCGGCCACCTTTAACGGGGCTACCGCCATCAGCAACAGTGTGTTTGCAATCACAAGCTGGTTTGCACTCAGCCTTCGCGAAAACGGATTGTATGTTGAGAAGTTCAAGCGGTTTATGAATGCAAAGGAAAAAATCATCGGCGGTGACAACAAGACCGTACACGAAAAGCCGGTGACCATCCGCTTTGAAAATGTGTCCTTTACCTATCCCGGCACGGACAAGCAGGTGCTTAAAAACATCAATCTCGAAATCAAGCCCTATCAGAAAATCGCCCTTGTCGGCTACAACGGTGCAGGCAAAACCACCCTCACAAACCTGCTTCTTCGCTTGTATGATGTGACGGAAGGCAGAATCACCGTGGACGGTGTGGACATCCGCGAATGGGATATTCCCTCTTACCACAAGAACTTTGCTGCAGTATTTCAGGATTTCTCCCTGTTCGGAGCAACCGTGGGTGAAAATGTTGCCATGAATGACCATCCCGAGACGGAAAAGGTGCTCAAAGCACTTGAAAGCGGCAATTTCCAAAAGGAGCTTGCCGACGGCACAGATACCATTCTGTTGCGTGAATTCGACGAAAGCGGACTTTCGCTTTCAGGCGGTGAAGCACAAAAGGTTGCCATTGCAAGAGCGTTCTACAAGGACTGCCCCTTTGCCGTGCTCGACGAGCCGAGTGCAAACTTAGACCCTGTTGCCGAATACACACTCAACCAGGCAATGTCAAAAGCCGCCGAAAACAAGACCGTCATTTTCATTTCGCACCGCCTTTCCACCACGGTTATGGCAGACTGCATTTATATGCTTGAAAACGGCGAAATCGTCGAAAGCGGCTCACACGAAGAACTCATGGCGCAAAACGGCAAATATGCCTATATGTTCAACCTGCAGGCAGATAAATACAAAACACAGGAATAACAAAAAAATCACCCGTCGGTTCAAACGAATCGACGGGTAAATATTTGCCATTTTCTTATCTGTTAAGGATGAGCTTGGTCAGTTCAACGGGATCAACAATGGTGCCGTCCTTGTAAACGCGCATATTGCCGGAAGCAATTTCGTCGATGAGGATGACTTCGTCGTTGTTGTAGCCGAATTCGAACTTGATATCCCACAGATCAAGACCGATGGTCTTCAGGTCGTCAGCAACAACCTTGGTGATCTTGAGGGTCTGTTCCTTCATGGATTCGAACATTTCAAGGCTCATAACGCCGAGAGCTGCAAGGCCTTCTGCGGTTACAAGCGGATCGCCCTTTGCGTCATTCTTGAAGGTGCATTCAACATAGCCGCCTTCGAGAACGGTGCCGTCTTCGATGTATTCGCCGTATCTGCGGATGAAGCTGCCGGTAGCAACAAGACGGCAGATAACTTCAAGACCGTGACCGAATACCTTACCGGGAAGAACTTCCATGGTAGCGTTGTCGATGCCTGCGGAAACATAGTGGGTCTTGATGCCTGCTGCCTTGAGCAGCTCAAAATAGTGGATGGAGGTCTGCAGATTTGCCTTGCCGATACCTTCGATGGTAAGGCCGACTGTGTTTTCACCGGGATCAAAAACGCCGTCCTTGCCGGTGCAATCGTCCTTGAACTTGAGCATCACATTGCCGTTGTCAAGCTCGTAAACGTCTTTGGTTTTGCCTTCGTAAATCTTTTTCATTTTACTGCCACTCCTTATTTTTCTTTTACCTTTCTTTTTTACCACTTTTTTGAGCGTTTGTATAGTGTTTTTTTTAATTTTTTCAACTTTTGTTTAATGTCCTGTTTTGCGGAATAAAATCATCTGTCTTT
Source organism: Acutalibacteraceae bacterium (assembly GCA_045659125.1). Taxonomy (GTDB): domain Bacteria; phylum Bacillota; class Clostridia; order Oscillospirales; family Acutalibacteraceae; genus RUG806. The sequence continues at coordinate 1,333 of JAZOWJ010000323.1, read as the reverse complement.
TTTATTCATTTTGGCAAAAATCTGTTTTCTTCTTTTTGCAAAAATAAAGCAAAAGCCTGCTTCCCTGTGCGAGCAGCATTGCTGTAAACACGGGCTCAAGAACGGTCAGCACGGAAGTGATCGGGCCGATACCGTAAACAACAGCAGACGAAAGCAAATTTTGTTCCGTCAGCTGCATATAATATGCGCTCAGCATTTTGCCAACAATCATATCTGCAAGCAGATATACCCCACCGACCGAACACAGGACAATCGGCTTTTTGATGCTTTCAACCGGTCTTTTTGCAAATTTAACAACGCTCCATGCCAGAATGCCGACCATGGCAGCAAACCACAGCCACGCAATGATAATAATGGCAGGGTTGCCGTTGAAGGGCTCCTGAAATGTATAACGGATGACCCGCCAGCTTGACACGGCGGTTGCAAAGGACAAAAAGCCTGTTACAAGCATATAAACAAGCCATGCGCAATAAAAACCTGTATCCTTTTTGCAGAGCATGCAAACAGCACCGCACAGCAAAACAGGCAGCGCATAAATGCAGCCAAGTCCTGTCAGCAGCAACAGCAGCAAAAATGCAAGTCCGCCGAGACTCAGCAGGATGATGCCTGCAATCTCCCGTTTTTCAAAACGGTTTTTCTCAACGACCTGCACCACGGTCGGGGTAGGTTCGGATTGCACTTTTTCTTGCTGCGGCTGTGCGTTTTCTTTGACAAGTGCGTCCACCGTCACGCCGAAAATCTCACTCATACGAATGATTTTGTCAAGTTCGGGGACGGCGGAATTGTTTTCCCATTTGGAAACCGATTGCCGTGACACATCCAATTTTTCCGCAAGATTCCCTTGCGACAAATTGTTTTTGGTTCTGAGGGTATAAATTCTTTCGCCTAAATTCATTCCAAAAATCCCCCTTTCATGCTTATATTGTAGCAAAAGAAAAGCAAAAAATCTACCAACACGGCTTTAAAATTTGTCAACTGACGGTTGCAGCTTTGTTTTTTGTGACTTTGTCACGGAAAACAGAACAAAAAATGTGCATAATAAAGCCAACAAAGAAAATATTACGGAGGTAATTTAAAATGGCACTCAATATCAATAAAAACAATTTCGAACAAGAGGTTCTCCATTCCGACAAGCCCGTTCTGCTTGATTTCTGGGCATCCTGGTGCGGTCCGTGCAGAATGATCGCTCCCTTTATCGAGGAAATCGCAAACGAAAGAAGCGACATCAAGGTAGCCAAAATCAACATCGACGAGGAGCCCGAGCTTGCTGTGAAATATCAGATCATGAGCATCGCCTCGCTGCTTGTGAGCAAGGACGGCGAGGTTGTCAACC
>JAZOWJ010000322.1:0-1966 GCA_045659125.1 Acutalibacteraceae bacterium | reverse complement strand
TTGGGTACCCGAAGGCGTACAAAGGTACGCCGAGAGGCGAAGTTTGTTCATAGCATAAAACATATTTTCAAGAAAATATTATCCTTTTATAGTTTCAGGGATTCTTTTGTTTTGATTTAACAAAAGAATCCCTTGTTTTTTCAGTTTTATGCGTTCTGCACTTTTTTTACATTCCCTTTTTTATGTTCAGTATTTCATGTCGGGATATTCTGCAATCAGATGCGGAACACTGTTCATGTATTCAAGATACACATCCGCAAATCTTGCCGTTCCCTGCTTGAAGAAAATGATTTTTGTGATACCTGTGTTATAGAAGGACGGGTCAAATTTCTGCTCATGCGAAAGCCCGAGTGCGGCATACAGCATAAATGTATTGAATGCTGCATGGGCTGCCACCATAACCCTTTCACCATTGTGAAAATGAGTCCGCAGATAGGCAATTGCCTGCTTTCCTCGTTCAAGCAGCATGGCATCGGAGTCATCCCTGCCGTAGAACATGATTCCCTCGTGTGCATCCGTTTCGGGAGCACAAACGGCTTGCGGAAAATCAAGATTGATTTCCTTGATGGTTCTCGCCTTTGTATCTTCACCTGTGTTGCACTCGGTGAAAATTTTATGCACCTGCATGGTCTTCGCCCCGTTTTCGGGCTGATAAAAACGCACAGCTTCTGCTGTTTGCAATGCTCTGCGCATTCCGCTTGCAAACAGTGCATCCAACGGCAGATCTGCAAAATATCTGCCCAGCAGATCAGCCTGCTTTTGACCTTTTTCGGTCAGAGGCGGATCGTGACGCAGTTGTTCGTCAAGTTCTGCTTCTCTACCGACATTACCCATCGATTCGCCGTGTCGCACGATATATAATTCCATTTCAATAATCGCATTGCTCATTTTGTGTTTTCTCCGTTTATACAGGCTATAGCACGAAGCTTTTTCTTGTCCGTAATTTTTATTCCCTTGCGTGACACCTGCACCATGCCTTCGCTTGCAAAATATTTCAGCATTCTTGATACCACCTCGCGTGCAGAGCCCATGTATTTTGCAATTTGCTCATGGGTGAGTGTCAGAGTGTCGGTCTGCAGTCTTGCGCATTCCTCGTACAGAAAAATGGCAAGCCTTTGATCCATGCTCATGAACAGAATCTGCTGCATGACCCACATCACATCCGAAAAACGGCTGATGGCGGTTTCCAGTGCAAAGATTTTAACATCTGCATACTGCTCGGAAATGTCTGCAAAGGCAGGGCCGTTTACAATAAAGCATTCGCAATCCTCTTCTGCATCTATCATTACATCGAAGGTAATGCTCTGCAGAACACAGGAGGCCGCAAGCATGCACATATCGCCCTCATACAGGCGGTACAGCGTGATTTCTTTTCCGTCCTCGGAAAGCATATAAACACGTAAGCAGCCCTTGCGGACCATGAAAACACCCGAGCATTCCGTACCGTCATGCAGGGTTGTGCCCTTTGGATAGCCGATTGCAACTGAATTACGGCACAAAAAATCCTTGTCATTTTCCGACAGTGATTTCCAGAACGGAAAAATTTCCCTGAATACGGGTTCAAACATCTGTCGTGCCATACCGCACCTTCTTTTCTCAAATCTATGCTTGTATTTTAAATTTATAAACGTAAAATGTCAACAGTTTTGTGATAAAGTCACGGAAGCAAGGATGCATTTTCGGGTATACTGCAATCAGAAGATAATAAGGAGGATTTCCTATGAAGCATGTATATGATATCCTGATTATCGGTGGCGGCCCTGCAGGTTACACGGCAGCGCTGTATGCTGCAAGAGCAGGACTTGATACGCTTGTTATAGAGCGAATGTCTGTCGGCGGCCAGATGGCCCTGACGAGTGATATAGATAATTATCCCGGATTTGAAAACGGTATTGACGGCTTTGAACTTGGCTTCAAAATGCAACAGGGGGCTGTTCGCTTCGGAAGTCGCTTCGTAGCCATGTCG
>JAZOWJ010000321.1:0-4917 GCA_045659125.1 Acutalibacteraceae bacterium | reverse complement strand
TCCGTAGGAGAGAAGCATAAGAGGAATTATAAGTCCTACAAAGGATGTGATGGGGCCTGTGAACCAACCGAAAATACCCGAATAGCTTTCAAGGCGTTCACCTGTTAAATACATCTGATAGTCGCCGATACGCACGTTCATGTCATGGCCTGCGGTTTTCGGAATGGTGGAGGTCATTTCCATGAAGAACAGAACAGCAATGCAGATGGTGCCGCAAAGCATCAGATTTTCACCGCAGAACCAAATTGCGGCGGCAATGGCGGCATTGCCGAGTGCACGCGAAACCTGATAGAAGATCATGATCTGCTTGTAAGAAAATCTCTTCAGGAAGAACGGTGCACACAGATCGGGCGGTGTTCCCGCAAACGAAACGAGTGCCACGATCAGGCTGTAAGGCAGACCGCTCAGGCGGAAGGTGTAAAAATACAGAATCGTAACAAAGGGAAGCATGCCGTTGCCCAAAGAGTCAATCAGGCCGACAATGGTGTTGATCAGCAGATATTTGTTCTTGAGAACACCGAACAGACCGTCCCAGAACTTGATCTGCACCTTCTTTTCAAGAGGCGGCTGGGGAATTCTTTCCTTGATTCTGCCTGCAAGGCACATGGTGATAACGGCAAAAATAATGAAATAAATGGGAATTACAAAGCGATACAGGTTGATATCGGCCCAGTCATAGCGCAGTGCACCGATGATAACGGGCAGAATGATGGCAAGAATGGAATGGAAGATGTGGGAAAGTTTGAGTGGATAGCTTCTGATCCAGATTCTTTCCTGCAGGTTGGGGCTGATGTTGTTGACACAATTACCCAGACAGTCGCCGAAGCCGAACACGTTGTAGCACGCAAACATCAGGTTGGCGACCCACACACGGGTGGTTACATCGGGGATGTTGTAAACAGGAAGCCAGCCGATGAGAATGACCATGATGATTTTCGGGATGACATCGCTGTAAAGGGAATATTTGTATCTGCCGTATTTCGGAATGAGCTTTTTGCGCCAGAACATATTGCGCATACCGACCCAGCCTGTATACAGGAAATGCGTGCCGAACACCTTGAAGCAGGCAGTGGCATTCATGCCTTCAAGACCGTTGAGGTAAATGATGAACTTGCTTGTCTGGTCAAACAGAGTTGAATAGTCAAACAAGATACATGATATACCGAATGCCGCCATCAATCCGTAAACGACATACAATATTCGTGAAGTCTTTTTCGGTAAAAATCCGAGGTTGTCGCAAACAAACCACCAGATAAGCGCCGAAACATAGCCCAGGGGCATGTTGATGATGCCGATGATGGAGAAGGTAAGATAGGGCAGGTTGTAGTGGTGCATAATCAGGAAGCAGCTTGACCAGAAGCCGATATACTCCAGCACCTTCATGCCTGCGTAGTTGCTGCCGACGGCAAAGAAAATGTCCTTGTATTCCTTGTAAGGAACATATTTTCCTTCGGCAGGGGTGTCCCAATGTGTCTTGAATTCGGTTGCCAATGACTTGACCTTGCCGACAACTGCAGCGGTCTTATCATTCATGCCGTTCACACTCCTTTTCTTTACGGTAAATCTACCGTTAATCTGTTTTAGTATAGCATATATATTTAACAAATTCAACATTGCAAACAGATTTTGTTTGTGCTAAATTGTAAATAATGTATAACGAAATTCTTTTACGGAGGAAATAAAATGATTTCACTTGCCGTTCTCGGATTTGCACACGGCCACGTGCACGGCCTTTTGCAGCAGTGGGCACAGCATCCCGAATATGAGGTCAAAGCCGTTGCAGGCTGGGACAGAAACGAAGACAGTCAGAAAGAAAACTGCGAAAAATACAATTTGCTCCCTCGCAGTGTTGATGATATTTTAGCCGACAGCGGAATTGATGCCGTGCTCATCTGCGCAGAAACGGCATTTCATTGCGAGCTTGCCGTCAAGGCTGCCGAAGCCAAAAAGAAAATCATTCTCTATAAGCCTATGGCAATCAAGCTGCGCGATTCCGAAAAAATCGTGAAGGCCGTCGAGGAAAACGGAGTGGATTTCACTGCCGCTTTTCAGATGCGCTGCGACCCCGCCAATATTGAAATAAAGGAAAAAATCGACTCCGGTGAAATGGGGAAGTGCTTTTATTTCCGCCGCCGCCACGGTCTGTCCTCACACCTGTGGGGTAATTTTGAAAACACCTGGCATGTTGACCCTGCCCTGAACCGTGATATTTTTGCCGATGACACAGCGCATCCGATTGACCTGATTTTGTGGCTGTTCGGAATGCCGCGTTATGTCAGCTGTGAAATTTCCACCGCAAGACGCAATTTTATTAAAAATGACACCGCTGTCGCCGTGATGCGCTACGACAGCGGTTTGCTGTGTGAGGTGTCCTTCAGTGCGGTCTGCTCGGCTGCCGAAATTACCACCGAGGCCTATTTTGAGGACGGTGCGATGCAGCATTACGGCGGTGACCAGCCTGCTGCAGCTGCAAATGACGGCACGCATCCTGCAATTCGCTGGTACAAAAATGCGGACAAAAAATGGACCGATTCTGCCTTGCAGAATCCCGAAGGGCAGCATGTGCGCATTGCCGCACAGGCAAAGCCCCTTGCCGAATTCCTGAACGGAAAACGGCCACCCCTGTGTACTGCGAGGGAAGCACACGATGCACTGCGAATTGTGCTCGCCTGCTGTCAATCCTCCGTACGGGGCAGCCGTGTGAGTCCCGAGGACCCGTCGTTGTTTTTACTTTAATCCTTTGTTACAAGAATGCAGTTGAATTCCTCGCGGATGATTTTGTCGTTCGGACGAACAAGGTCCGCAGGGTTGGAATGCAAAACAAATTCTTCGTTTTCTTTCGTGTAACAAACCGAGGAGCCGCCGCCGTCGAGGTTGACGGCTCTTTTTGCGCCGAAGGACTGCATAAGAAGTCCCAAATCCACAAGGCTTGCACCGTTGGAATAATCGGGAATTCTGCCGTCAACAACAAGCAGTAAAACCGTTCCGTCGTCGCAAAGTCCTGCAGCAGTACGCGGATGTCTGACAAATGCAAAGGGCTCAAGCGGACCCCATTCAAAGAATTCGCCGTCCTTGAGAATCATCTGCAGGCCTGCCGCTGCCTGTTGCAGCTCGGGTAATAAATCGGGCTCGTCTGCAAGTGTGGTAAGCACCGCTGTGCCGTCCTTTTTGATTCCCACAAATGCTCTTTTGCTGTCGGCATTTGCAATGCAGCTGCCGTCCTTTACACAAAGACCCGAGGGACTTGCATCACCGAACATATCGAAAAAGTCAGCATTCACAGCCGCAACCACATTTTTGCCGTTTGCAACCGCTGCATCAATCATGGCAGGCACGGTGGCACGGATGTCCTTTGCCTGCAGACCGTCCTTGGGTGTGCCGATGGCAAGGCTTGCTTTTTTTGTGTCAACCGCCAGCCAGAAGGTGTGCACGGGTGCCGCATTTTTATCATTATAAAGAATATGCCTGTAGGTTACCCCGTCGCAGACCTGCTTTTCTTCTCTTTCCTTTTCTGTCAAACCGTTGTTATATTCGTTGAACAACTGCTTTTCGTCGGCATAATCGGGTGCACCGAATTGGAATTCATGATAATAGCAATCACCATCCTCGGTGTCATCCCACAGTGTCAGGCACAGTGTGTCCTCTGCCTTCGGCTCGGGAATGAAGAAAAAGTGCGTCAGCACATCGTAGGGCTCCTTGTCGTTGAAGCCGTCCTCGTAAACACCGTCAGCAGTGTGCAGCTGCACGTTGAAGCAGGGATATTCAAAACGGAACACGATTTTAATTTTATCACCGCAGCGCAGATGTTCAATGCTGACAATTTCGTCCGTATCGTAGCAGGATGCATTCTTTTTAAGCTCTTCAAACATATATTTCAACTCCGTTTTTTCTTTTATTGTAACACACGGCATTTCATTTGTCGATATAAATTATTTGCTTTTTATTGACAATGAAAACGCAGTTTAGTATTATTGAAGAAAAGGAGGGTTCTTTATGAGACTTGGTTGTTGCTTATCACCCAATACCTTTATGCCTGAATTCAAAAATACTGTCCATGCCGGGCAGCTGTTTACGGTGCTGACGGACGGCTACAAAAATATTCTCAATATGGGCTTTGATTATGTCGAAGCCACCGCAGGCTCAGTGAATGATTTAAAAGAAAACGAGCTGCTCGCATTGGCAGAAATGGTCAAATCGGGCGATTTCGGCATTGAATACATCAACTGCTTTTTGCCCGGACACATCCGCGTGTGTGTGAATCACGAGCAAGCAAGAGCCCATGCCGACAAAACCTTTAAAAATCTTCACACCGTCGGTATCAAAGCCCTTGTGTTCGGTTCGGGTGCTGCACGCAGTTATCCCGAGGGCATGTGTGAAGCCGAGGGCAGAAAATATTATAAGGATTTCCTTCTTTACTGTGCCGATGTCGGCTCGCAGTACGGCATTTATACCTGCATTGAGCCCTTGCAGGAAACGGAAACCAATCAGGTGAATTTTGTTTCGCAGGCCATTGAGCTTGTCCGTGAATTTGACCATCCCTATCTTCGCATCACCCCCGATGCCTTCCACATGGCGGTCGGAAGGGAAGATCCGTCCGTTCTCAGAACCGCCCTGCCGTATATCAATCATCTGCATGTGTCCGAAGCCCCCGGCCGTCTGCGTCCCGGTGCACACGGCGGTGAATATCTTAAAAATGTTGCCTGTATGCTCAAGGATATCGGCTATAACGGCGATGTCACCATCGAATGCGGCTACAGCGATTTTGCAAAGGATATGTCCGACGGACTTGCATTTTTAAAGGAGAATTTTATATGAGCTTCAAAGTAATCAGCAAGGAAAATATTTTCGAGGTATACCATAACGATTATCTGTTCACCGTCTGTGATTACAGCGCAACCTACAAAAGACCCTTTATGG
>JAZOWJ010000320.1:0-4583 GCA_045659125.1 Acutalibacteraceae bacterium | reverse complement strand
CACCATCACCAACCTCATTAACCGCTTCTATGACATCGCAGACGGCAAAATTCGCTACGACGGAATCAATATCAATAAGATCAAAAAGGCAGACCTTCGCCGAAGCCTCGGTGTTGTTCTGCAGGACACCAACCTGTTCACGGGTACGGTTATGGATAACATCCGCTACGGTAAGCTCGATGCCACGGATGAGGAATGCATCAAGGCTGCAAAGCTTGCCAATGCACATTCCTTTATCACCCGTCTGCCCGACGGCTATAACACGATGCTCACCTCCAACGGTGCAAATCTTTCGCAGGGGCAAAGACAGCTTATTTCCATAGCCCGTGCTGCTGTGGCTGATCCGCCTGTTATGATTCTCGACGAAGCAACCTCCTCCATCGACACCCGTACAGAGCTGCTTGTGCAGCAGGGTATGGATGCACTCATGAAGGGAAGAACGGTTTTTGTCATTGCGCATCGTCTTTCCACGGTCAAGAATTCCGATGCCATTATGGTGCTTGACCACGGCCGCATTATTGAACGCGGCAACCATGAAAAGCTCATTGCCGAAAAGGGCACCTATTACCGTCTTTATACAGGCGCATTTGAACTGGAATAAAAAACAAAAAAGCAGACCCGATGCACTTTATTGTGTGTCGGGTCTGTTGCTGTATGCGGATTTATTTAGCGTATGTCGTTGCCTTGTACCGTTATGCCGCCGACAAAATAATCGTCAAAGCAGCCGATAAAAACATTGTTTTTTGCAGTGAAAAGGGCTTTGTCGGGGTTTTCGGCAATGATGCCGATATTGGGGGAATCCGATTCAGTCGGTGCAATAAAGGCATTGTTATGCACGCTCACATGATGCACATCGGGGCGGAAGAAAATGTATCCTCTGCTTTTTCCGAAGGTGCCCGACGGGCCGTCAAAAATGTTGTTGCGTATTTCAATATGGTTGTGGTTGCAGTTGCCGTGATGACCGATGGCAGGGAAGCCACCGCATTTGAAAATGTTGTTTTCAATCAGAATATTGCTGCAAACGGTGTCGTCGCTGCAGAAGTCAATCAGCGTGCCGTCGCAGTTGTAAACGGGCCCGTAGGAGCCGTGCCGTGCCAGATCGAGCTGCAGCTGCTCATTGTAGAGCCCCTCGTTGACGGAGGTGTAGGATGGCCCGTCAAAGATGCAATTGCGGACGATTGTGTCGGTTGTGCCGTTGATCTCAATAAAATGCCATTGTGAGCAATGCAGGAAGGTGCAGTTCTCGATAATAATATTCTTGCAGTGCACGGTGTTCAGCAGGGTTGATTTTTCAGTCATATCCGCATTGCCGTCAAATACACCGCCCGAAATAACAACATCATGCGTGCCGCTGTAGCCACCCCAATCGGGCTCGGAATAAGAAGCAAGCAGATATCTTGTCAGCGGCTCGCTTGCAGCACTGCGCAGCAAAACAGCCTTGTCAGATAACTTCAGATGCTGATTGGAATAAAAAATAAGTGAAGCGGAAAGAAGATAGGTGCCGTCGGGAAAATAAACCGTGCCGCCTTCCTTTGCCATGTCAAGGCATTGCTGCAGTGCCTTTGTGTCATCATGCAAGCCGTCAGCATATACGGACGGATTCTGTCTTACATTGATAAAAACCATTGTGTTGCCTCCCTCTTATTGTTGTTTTTATTGTAGCACATATAAAAATGAAGATGCAACAGAAAAAATCAAAAAAAAGAGACCGTGCAAGCACGATCTCTCGTTTTTTTAATTCTTATGCAAACAGGTCGCCGAACAGGCCGCCGAGAATGCTGTCCATGGAATCGGAATCGGAATCAGCAGAATCGGAATCACCGGAATCGGAATCACTGTTGCTGCCGCCGGTGGGTTCTTCAACATTGGGGAAGGAAGGAAGAACGATGATGAAATCGTCATTTCCGTTGCCGCCGTTGCCGGAGTTGTTGCCATTGCCATTGCCGCAGTTGCAGTTGTTATTGTTGTTACCGCAATTGCCGCAAGCATTGTTGCCGCCGAAGGAAATTTCAATGTTGAGCAGAGAAAGAATCTTGTACAGATAGGGAACGATGGTCTTGATTACTCTGTACAGGAAGCCGAGAAGAGTGGTGGGATCTTCTTCAGGCATAATGGTGATGTTATTGTTGGTTACATTGTTAACAACAGTGGTGCATTCTTCCTTGGTGGTGCATTCGGGCTTGGTTGTGGGGCAGGTGGGGGGACAAATGGGCATGGTGGGACGTTCAGGCTTGGGGCAAGCAGTTGTGCATTCGGGCTTGCCGAGCGGGTAAGAGCTGCGGCCGACAACGTTGGTTGCGGAAGCTGCAATACCGAGACAGCTGAACATCATGATAACGGACAGAACAAGTGCAATAATTTTCTTCATTTCAAATCACTCCTTTGGGCTCATTATATTACAGCTGTTAAAAAATGTCAAGCATTATTTGTATAAAATTAACCATTTTATAAGCTTTTTTTAAGTCAGAAAAAGTGAATTGAAAATACATAGAACAAATGTTTGCAATTGACTTGCAAATGCGCATATTTTGTTGTATACTTTCTGTAAGAACACAAAAGGAGGGGATTTTTTGCACGAAAGGCGCGTTATATTACACAGTGATTGCAACTCCTTTTTTGCCTCGTGTGAGGAACGGCTGAACCCTTCCTTGCGGGATGTTCCGATGGCTGTTGCAGGGGACCCCGAAAAGAAGCACGGCATCATTCTTGCCAAGAATGAAAAGGCAAAAAAATACGGCATTGTAACAGCCGAAACCGTTTATTCCGCCCTGCGAAAGTGCCCCTCACTTGTAACCGTGCCGCCGCATCACGCAGAGTATGCACGCATTTCCAAAAAAATTAACGAAATTTATCTTGATTATACCGACCTTGTGGAGCCGTTCAGCATCGACGAATCCTATCTTGATGTCACGGGCAGCCTTGCTCTTTTCAATATGACAGCTGAAGAGCTGGCAGACACCATCCGCCTGCGTGTGCAGAATGAAATCGGTGTCACTGTGTCTGTCGGTGTCAGCTTCTGCAAGGTGTTTGCAAAAATGGGCAGTGAATATAAAAAACCGAATGCAACCACCTGCATCACACCCGAAAATATAGATACAATATTATATAGCCAGCCGGTCGAAAACTTTTTGTTTGTCGGTGCATCCACGGCAGCCAAGCTGAAAAAAGCAGGCATTTACACCATCGGTGAGCTTGCAGGGACATCTGCATCGCAGCTTTCGCATCTGCTCGGCAAGCAGGGTGTTTCCTTGTGGCAGGCTGCAAACGGACAGGATCACGACCCCGTACGGTCTTATTTTGAAAAACGCGAGGTTAAGTCCATCGGTAATTCCATGACCTTTTCAAGGGATCTGACGGCATTGTCGGAGATAAAGTCCGCCTTGTCTGCCTTGTCGGCATCGGTCGCGGTGAGGCTTCGTGAGGAAAATAAAAAATGCACCTGTGTGCAGGTGCAGATCAGGGATCACGAATTTAAAACCATTTCCCGTCAGAAAACCTTGCTGCAGCCGACCTGGCTGCAAAAGGAAATCACCGAATTCGCAACGCAGCTTGTGCTTTCCAACTGGAGTGTCGGTAAGCCCATCCGCCTGCTCGGTGTAACGGCTGCAGAGCTGTTGGATGCGCAGGATGCCTGCCTGCAGGGAAGTCTGTTCGGTGAGGCTGAACGAAGTGAGAAGCAGGAAAAAATTGAAGATGCCATGTCTGCACTTCGCAAAAAATACGGTAAGGCCGTTGTTTCATTCGGTCATTCCACGCATGCAGACCTCGGTCTTTCGGATTTTGACGAGGGAAGAAAAAAGCGCGATTGATTCAATTTTCTATTTTAACAAGTCGCTGAAGCATAACATAGCTCATGTAAGCAAACATTTCCTTGGACATGTTTTCGGGATTTTTCAGCCAACGGCGAAGCATTCCGATCATGCCTTCAGCAATGAAAACATAAAAATAATCAAATGTTTTTTCAAAGCCTGCCGCATTGAAATCACGGAAATAGCCGAAGAAAAACGAACCGAGAATCTCCTTCATTTTCGGCATGAAGGTGGTGGAGTTTGAATTGTCAATCAGCATGAGTGTAATTTCCTTGTTTTCGGACAGCATTGCAAGCAGCTTCTGCAGGGAAACGAGCATGTTGTGCGGAAATTCACCGTCCACAAATTCATCGAGAATGCTCTGCACACCTGTCAGCATCTGGTTTTCAATATCTTCAATCAGTCCGTTTATGTCGGGGTAATGTGTGTAAAACGCATTGCGGCTGAGAAGTGCACCTGCACAAACGTCCTTGACCGTGATTTTGTTCAGCGGCTTTTCCTGCGCAAGGTGTGCAAGACTGTCTGTGAGAGCTTTTTTTGTTTTGCGTATACAGCTGTATTCCTTGTGTTCTGCCATCGTTTTCTCCTCCAAAATTAAGTACACCGTGTAACAATTATAACATATCGGCGTAATTTGTCAATTGACTATGTAAAAAAAATCATATAAAATAGGCATAATATGTTTGGAGTGTGTGCTTATGCTGCAAAAGATAAAAGAAATTCTGTCGGCTTATGTGCCGGGCGATGTCGAAAATATTACAGAAAACACAGACC
>JAZOWJ010000319.1:0-1397 GCA_045659125.1 Acutalibacteraceae bacterium | reverse complement strand
TTGTCCACAGCGAATAGTCGGGTGCAGGAACAAGAATTTCATCATTGTAGTTGAGCAATGCGGTCAGCACCATGGTAACCAATTCGCTGACACCGTTGCCGATGAAAACATCGTCGGGAGTGATGCCTTCAATGCCTTTTGCCTTGTGGTAAGCACAGATGGCTTCACGGGCATCGGGCATACCCTTGAGGTCGCAGTATGCAACCGCCTTGTCTGCGTTGTTGAGCAGTGCGTTCTTGACACTGTCGGGCATACCGAAGCCGAAGGTTGCGGGGTTGCCGGTGTTCAGGCGAAGAACATCAATGCCTTCTGCACGCATTCTGTTGGCTTCCATAAAAACAGGGCCGCGGATATCGGAATGCACATTCTGCAGCTTATCGGATTTAAAAATAAGATCCATCTTTCTCTCTCCTTTTAATTAACCGTTGTTTGCAAGTGCTCTTTCAAGCCAGATGGATGCGATATCCATTGCAGCATAAAGACCCTTCTTTTCGCTCTTCTTGACGATTGCATCGCGCGGACGCACATTGGGGTCGGTATTGATGAGCTGCACAAAAATCTTATCTGCAATCTCCATATCGCCGACGGTTTTGGTGGTTGCAACCTGCATCATGATTACAAAAGGATCATAGCTGTTGCCGTAATAAATGGTTTTGCCGGAACGCACAAGGGGCTTTCCCTTGTAGGTGAATACTTTTTCTCTTTTTGCCATTTCTTTTATTCTCCGTAAGACTCAGAATTTTTCATAAAGCCGTTGAGCATCATGCTCAGCAGCTCATATCGGTTAATACGGCGCACAAGGCTGCGTGCATTTTTGTTGGTTGTGATGTAGGTGGGATCTTCAGACAGAATATAACCGACAATCTGGCTGACGGGATTGTAGCCCTTTTCTTCCAATGCAGAATAAACCGTGCACATGATTTCACGCACATCAGCTTCATTCTTATCAGCAATGTCGATTTTTCTGGTGGGATCTTTTTGGTTGTTCATTCTGAAAAGCACCTCCGTATACAGATATTTATGCTATTATTAGACTATTATATACGATTCGAATTTAAAATACAATACTTTTTTTCCAATATTTAAGATTTACTCCGTTTTTATTAAATCTCCTGCAAAAAAAAGATGACAAGGTGTGTCCCCTGTCATCCGAGTATTTTTTCCATGACTCCTTTTTCAAGCCTCGATACCTGTGCCTGCGAAACACCGATTTCCCCTGCCACCTCGGTCTGTGTTTTGCCGAGCATGAACCGCAGGTGCAGAATTCGCTTTTCGCGATCCGAAAGCGCACTGATCTCATCACGCAGCACCATCTCATCAAGCCAGTCCTTTTCCTCGTCACCACCACCGACCTGGTCAACCACATACACCGTATCTCCGCCGTCGGAATACACCGG
>JAZOWJ010000318.1:0-4454 GCA_045659125.1 Acutalibacteraceae bacterium | reverse complement strand
GTATTCTCAAGGAGGTTTTCAGCGGTAATTTCAAACGTTTTGCAGTGCTCGGTCTTGTTCTTGCCGAAGCCATCGGCTGTATCATTTTTGATGCACCGCTGACCCCCGTCGGTGATGAATTGGATCTGACAGGCTATGAGCTTGTTTTTGAAGATGAATTTGAAGGCGAAGAGCTGAATCTTGATGTCTGGAAGTATCGTGTTGAAGGCACAAGACGCGGCGGCTTCTTTAACAGAAGTCAGGTTGACCTGCGTGACGGCAATCTTGTTATCACTGCAGAATATCTCGAAGACGGCAAATACGGCGAGGGCTGGTATGCAGCTGACGTCGCACTCAAGGACAGATACAAGCAGGGCTACTTTGAGGTCCGAGCCATCTGCAACGGTGACCCCGGCTTCTGGAGTGCATTCTGGCTGCAGGCATCCGCACCTTACACCGCTTCTGTTTCCAAGGGTGGTGTCGGCGGTTGCGAAATCGACATCTTTGAATCCGAATACGAAGGCTCCATCATCCGCGACGGCTCTGTTGCAACCACTCTGCACTGCGCAGGTGTGGACGGTGTGCAGGAAGGCTTCCAGTCCCGCATTCTCGGCTCCTTCACAGGCAACAACATCTTTGAAGAATACAACACCTACGGTCTGATGTGGACAGAAGAAGAATACATTTTCTACATCAACGGTGTTGAAACCTGCCGTTCTTCCTTCGGCAACGGTGTTTCTCAGGTCGAAGAGGATGTTATTCTTTCCCTTTGCGTGCCGGAAGCTGATAAGCTGGAAGCTCTTGATAAAGAAACCTATCATTCCGAATTCATCATCGATTACATCCGCATTTATCAGTAAATAAATAAGCGCAAAAAAACGGGGCTGTGCAAACAGCCCCGTTTTTGTATGTTATTTTTTATTTTGCTTTTCTTGCCTTGCGTTTTCTGACCCCTTTTACAATGCCGAGCACAATCAACCCGAGCACCGCAACAAGAACAACAATGACAACCGCGATGACGAGCCTGATGGTATTTACCATTTTTGCAGCTTCCTCATCCTCGGCAATGCTCTTTTCAATTTCAATGATCTCACCGAAATTGTCCTCGGTCAGCGGAACAAGAGTATTATCAATATTGATCAAAAACTGCGGCAGGTCCTCGTAGGTATGTACCGTAATTTGTTCATCGGAATAGGTCACCAGGTCAACGAGCTTGCCCAGCAGGGTATCTCTGAAGGTGTGCATCATATCTCTGCCGAACCATGTGATGTCCGCAAATGCACAGGTGGAAGCATCGATCTGTCCGTCAGGGGAGAGGTGGCTTTTTCCGCATACGCAGCTGACAGCCTGCTTGTAATCCTCGCCGAGTGTCATGTCTGACTCCGAGCAGGTGGCGCCGAAGCTTGCATCAACAAGTGCAATTGTGCCGTCCGAGGGACGGTTGTTGTCGCTCGTCAGCGGCATCAGATTATAGCCGTATTCACCGAAAATGGCTGCATGCGAGCCACCGTCCATCAGCTTCTGAATCACATTGATATTGTTCGGCTGCACCTCGTTGTGGAAATAATCGCCTGCTTCAATAATGGCGGCAAATTTTTCCTGCTTTTCGGGGGTGTTATACATTTTTGCTTTGACTTCCTCATAGCGCTCGCCGTTCATCAGTGCATGGAAGCCGGGGATTGTGGCAAGGGTGGTTTCCATTGCATCGTACAGACCGTTTTCGGCAAGCCCCATCATCAGCTCACCAACATAATCAAACACGGGCTTCAGAATTCCCATGGAATACAAGGCACGAAGAACAGGAATTTCTCCTGCCAATTCTTCAATATATCGGACAAGGGCTTCTTCATCGAGGCTGATGTTGGCCGAGAACGGATCCTGACAGGGAGCCACACCGTTCATGGTGCCTGCAATAAAAACAACCGACTGAATATGACCTGCGTAATTCTCATTGGTGTAAAAGTATTTATAAAGGTATGTCATCAGCACACTGCTGCCCATGCTTGTGGCTGCAAAGGCAACCTTGTCCGAGCCGGTCAGCTCCATGACCTGCTGCACGTATGCATGCAGTCTGTCTGCAATGGTCACAATATCCCATCGCCAGTCATATAAGAAGGTGTATGGGAAAAAGTAGCCGTTTGCTTCATTTAAAGTGCTTGTGCAGCTTTCCTTTTTACCTGTGTCAGGATCGGGCACACCGCTCGGATCGCACGAGAACGGACCGAACACACCCTCTGCAGCCTTGGCAATCACTTCATTGGCTTTCACATAGTCCTTTGCAAGAATTGCCCTTACAAGCGCAAAGGCATGCTCCTTGATAACAGGTGTGATCATATCCATGGTCGGCTCCCAGATCTGCACGTCGTCCTCTTCCGTTTCAGTGGAAAGACCGCTGTGATACTGACCGCCGAGACCTGTGACAATAATCAGAGGAAAATCCTTTTCAAGGCTTTCAAATGCAAGGTCGCTTTCGGTTGCAGGCTTGTCGGTCTGTGCAAACGCAAGCATGCAAAAGCAGGATATGCCAAGCACAATGCTCATCAGCACAGCAATCGCTTTTTTACAGTGTTTCATTTTAAATCCCCCTTATTACAGATATATGTATATTAACATAATATTTTCCATTCGTCAATAAAAACAAAATAAATGATAAAAGCTGCACAAATCTGCATAAAATGGCCAAATGTCCCTGAAAAATAAATTTATTGCTTTACCATATTGCATTGCTATCGCTTTTGTGTTATGATATACGAAATGCAAAAACGAAAAGGAGAAAAAATAATGACATCACAATTGCTTGCATTTATTGTTTACTTTCTTGTGGTCCTCGGCATCGGCATTTTCTTTATGCTGAAATCCAAAAACGAGGGTGAAGCTGACTACTTTCTCGGTGGCAGATCTATGGGTCCGTGGGTCACCGCAATGAGCGCACAGGCTTCCGATATGAGCGGCTGGCTGCTGATGGGCTTCCCCGGAAGCATCCTTGCTTTCGGCATGGGACAGGTATGGATCGGTATCGGTCTTGCACTCGGCACCGCTGCAAACTGGATTTTTGTTGCAAAAAGACTTCGTAACTTCTCGAAGGCTGCCAATGATTCCATCACTCTTCCGCAGTATCTCAACAACCGCTTCGCTGCAAACAACCGTGTTCTGCAGATTATCTGTGCGATTGTTTTCCTTGTTTTCTTCACCGTTTATGTGGCTTCGAGCTTCGTTGCAGGTGCCACCGTGCTGACCAGTGTTGTTCCGCAGCTTGTCGGAAAGGAAAGCATTGCTCTGCTCATCTTTGCTGCTATTCTTGTTGCTTACACCTTCTCGGGCGGCTTCAAGGCTGTTTGCTGGACGGACTTTTTCCAGGGCCTTATGATGCTTGTGGCACTTCTTGCCGTGCCGATTATCATTCTCTTTGTTGAAAATCTTGATGCCGCAAATCTGTCCTTCATGGGTGCAGACGGTGTTATGAATAACTTTGAACGCAATCCGTTCAGTGTGCCCGTGCAGGATATTATTTCCGGTCTGGGCTGGGGTCTCGGCTACTTCGGTATGCCTCATATTCTTGTTCGCTTCATGTCTATCAAGAAGGCTTCCATGATCAAAAAGTCCGCAACCGTTGCCATCATCTGGGTTATTCTCAGCCTCGGTGCATCCATTGCCATTGCGATCATGGGCAGAATGATCGTCGGCGAAGAGCTCGTCAATGCCGGACTGCAGCAGACCATCTTCATCAATGTTGTTCAGAAGTATTTCCCCGGCTTCATTGCAGGTCTTCTTCTGTCTGCAATTGTTGCTGCTGCCATGAGCACGGCTGACTCGCAGCTGCTTGTTGCTTCCTCTTCCTTTACAAGTGATATTTACAAGGCTGTCATCCGCAAGAACGCATCCGACAAGGAAGTGCTCTGGATCGGTCGTCTTGTTGTTATTATCGTTTCCGTTGTTGCTTTCTTCATCGCAAGCAGCAAGGGCAGCGGTGCACAGGCCATCATGAACATGGTTGAAAACGCATGGGGCGGATTCGGTGCTGCTTTCGGTCCTGTTATTATCCTCTCTCTGTTCTGGAAGCGCACAACCTACAAGGGTGCCATCGCAGGTGTTGTTGTCGGTGCTGTTGTTGACGTTGCATGGCTGCTTACCCTTTCCGCAAAAACCGGCATCTATGAAATCGTGCCCGGCTTCATTGCAGGTCTGATCGCTTGTGTTGTTGTAACTCTCATCGACAAGGCTCCCGCAAAGGAAGTTACCGACATATTTGATATGGCAACAGCCAAGGGCTTTGACGAGGATTAAAAAAGTTGCCCGTTTCTTAAAATAACTATTGCATTTCTGCAAACAATGGTGTATAATACCCGGCATGGAAGACACGGTCCTCTGTGCCGGGTTTTTCAGCTCGTTTTTGCCGTTTTCAGGAGTTTGAAAGTTTTTTGAAAAAATTTGAAAAAATTTGAAAAAAGGTATTGACAAACGCTTGAAAATGGTGT
>JAZOWJ010000317.1:0-1306 GCA_045659125.1 Acutalibacteraceae bacterium | reverse complement strand
AATCCTCTGTGATTTTTGCATCATCGGTCATACAGTTGAGAACGGGCAGATTGTGACGTGCACCGACCTCAAAGTCGTTCGGGTCGTGTGCAGGTGTGATTTTAACAACACCTGTACCGAAATCCATTTCAACATATTCGTCAGCAACAACAGGAATTTCTCTGCCGACAAGAGGAAGAACAAGCATTTTGCCGACCTTATCGGCATAGCGTTCATCCTTGGGGTTAACAGCAACAGCAACGTCACCGAGCATGGTTTCGGGACGAGTGGTAGCAAGCTCAATATAACCGCTGCCATCCTTGAACGGATAGCGCAGATGCCAGAAATGACCGGCCTGATCCTCATATTCGACTTCTGCGTCGGAAATGGTGGTACGGCATTCGGGACACCAGTTGATGATGCGGTTGCCGCGATAAATCAGACCCTTTTCATACAGACGGACAAAGACTTCCTTAACAGCCTTGTTGCAGCCCTCATCCATAGTGAAGCGTTCTCTGCTCCAGTCACAGGAGGAGCCGAGCTTTTTGAGCTGTTCAACAATTCTGCCGCCGTACTGCTTTTTCCAATCCCATGCACGCACAAGGAAGCCTTCTCTGCCGAGATCATCCTTGGTGATGCCTTCTTCACGCATTTTTTCAACGATTTTCACTTCCGTTGCAATGGATGCGTGGTCGGTACCGGGAAGCCACAGGGTATCAAAGCCCTGCATTCTCTTGTAGCGGATGAGAATGTCCTGCAGAGTGTTGTCGAGTGCATGGCCCATGTGCAGCTGACCTGTGATATTGGGAGGGGGAATAACGATTGTGTAGGTTTTCTTATCCGGATCACAGGGTGCCTTGAAGTAACCGCCGTCGATCCATGCTTTGTATGTTCTGTCCTCAACATTGCGAGGCTCATACTGCTTGGCAAGTTCTTTATACATTTTTATCTTCCTTTCAGAAAATCAATCATTTTATTATTGCACCAAACCAATCATTTGTCAAGTTTTTCAGACCAAATGAATGGAATTTATTTAATTTTCTGCACACAAAAAGGCCTTTAATGCAGAATAACGACGGTGGCTGCGGTCATTTTGGGTAAAATTCGCAATCACACCGCTTCTGCCGACGAGCACCTCGAGCTTCTTGGCTCTTGTAACAGCCGTATACAAAAGATTACGATAACACAGCTGCGGGGGCACCTCACACACGGGAATGACAACCGCATCAAATTCACTGCCCTGACTTTTATGCACAGTTACGGCATAAGCAAGCTCAAGGTCATTGATATGATCAACGGGATACATGGCAAGGCGGTCATCAAAACG
>JAZOWJ010000316.1:0-6234 GCA_045659125.1 Acutalibacteraceae bacterium | reverse complement strand
ACCTTATGAAATTACACTACTCTCAAACCTCAAATAAATAAAGGCATATTTGCAGGCTCTATGCGAAAGTAAACAGCGACACTACATTCCACCGGGTTTTCAAAAGGTATATGAATGATTATATAATAATAGCAATCAATTTGCAAGTATTTCGCAGAAATCCGAATCCACAACCGACACTTTTTCACACGGCAGCGGAGAAAAATACTGTTCGCCTTCCAAAATAAGCAGACAAATATCGCGGTAAGCAATTTCTTTGTAAAACTGTTCCAAGATTAAATGCCTGCTGTTTTATTTTTTGCGTTACAATGGAAGTCCGGACTGCTTGTTTTGCAGTTTCGTTCCATTGCAATTGCGTTCGCAGCTTCAAAGAACAGTCATGGCAACCATAGTACGGCAAAACCACAAAGGCGGGGTTTTGCTTTTCGTCGCAGAAAATGACCTTGATTTTCTGCTTTGTCAACTCATTGAGCAGAGCCGCAGTCAGGGAGACGGCGGTGGTTTTCAGCAACAGAACCGATATTTCGCTTAAGTGCACCCTTACGGTGCCTTCACTGTCACGCAGAACCATATAGCCCATGCGCAGATCAAGCTTGGATGCCTTGGTTACAACCACCGTCCGCCAACCCATTGTGCAGACCTCCGTCCGTTGTTTTTCTTACAGCAATTCAATTTCCTGTTCAAACAACCCGGTTACGGATTGATGAATGATTTTAAAGGATTGCATGGAAGAAGATTTTATAATTTTATTGCCAATCATCGTCGCTCCGCTGTTTTTTGATTCACCGATCAACGACAAATCCCCTGTCAGCACATTACAATGCAGAATATTCAGAATCTGCACAAGCACCGTGCATTGCTCATAAATCGTCAGACCAATAAAACTTTCCCGATTTGCAGGCATTGTGTTTGCCAGCTTGCCGAATTTCACATTGAAAATGCTGTTATTGAGTTTATCTGTCAGCATATCATACAGCGCAATGTTTTCTTCCACCGAAAGATGATCCCACGGGGTAATCTGCTTAACGGTCCTCAATTCCGTACACTTATCCAGATAATTCGCAATGTGCTTGCAATAGGTTTCGTATTTTGCATCCAACACCAACTGCATGGCCGGCTTGCATCCGTATTGAGATCCTCCGCTACTTTTTCTGCTGATGTGCATTCTGAACCCGTTGACACTGATGAGGGTGTTGTATTTGATGCAGGGGATAAGCACCTGCACATCGTCAACCTCAAGAAATTCACAGACATACGAGGACGGATTCTGCCAATATTCGGTTTCGCGATACAGATCCACGGGAACAATGACTTTGACCTGCTCACCCTTCTTTTCGGTATATTGCGCAAGCGCAAAGAAGGTGGAGGTTGCACTGTTGTAACCACCGTAATTATCAATATTCGAAATCGGTGAATTCTTTTTGATCGATACCTGTCCGTTACCCTTTTTCAAAAGTTGCTGATTAAACAAGCCGCCTTTCTGTTTGTATGAATAGCGGGTAAAGCGAATGTTGTTTTTTGCCATGATCTTGCAGACGGTATCAATGGATTTCTGTTCTCCGTCTGCAACCCATGCTCCGCCTATATTGCGGTCATACATGGCATTCAAGCTGTATTTACCGCTTTGCAAACCGTTGATAAAAACTGCTGCATTACGAGTAAAGCGCGTATTGTGCACATTGCCGACAACAATATTCAGGTAAGCATCCTTTGCATGGTGATAGTCATTAACGGCGCGACATTTGACGAACTTATATTTCTGACGAAATTCAGACACAAGCCCTGCTTTTACATAAACAATATCCGAAGAAGCATAGCGCTTGTCGAGCAATTGGGCTATGGCTTTTGTGGATTGCCGTGTTTCCACCAACTGACGGCTGATAAACGCAGACAATTCCGCATCCGAAAGCGGTGTGCTGCGGAGCAGACGGTCAAACTTGGTCTTTGAAATAAGCCCTTTGTCCAACAGCATTTTCCAGAAATCTTTTCTGTTATCACGAATGGCAGCAGCAATCGGATAAATATTTGTTTTTTCTTCATTGACCGTTTTTTTGACCAGCACACGATTGTCAAGGCTGTCATCCTTGATTTTCGATTGGGGGAATATATGGTCAATGTCATACAAATTGCGATCAAAAATTGCATCCACGGGAATCACCTCACCCGTGTACATACATCTTCCCATCTGCGTGAAATACAGATACAGGGCATCTCTGCGGAATTCATTATTGTCAAAATGGTTCAATTCCTCAAACAGTTCTTCGTTACCCTTTTTTAAGCCCTTATAAATATCAAGAAGCTTATCCTTACGGGACACAGTGCGTTTTTTCTCGCCCTCTCCCCTTGCAACCTCGACAAAAATCTTTTTCGGTTCATGTCCGAAGATTTTCACAAGCTCTTCCACAATCTTCATGGTCTGATAAATCGGACGCTTTACTTTGGGGGAAACATAGAGATTTTCAACCTCTTCTCGCAGATTTGTGTAGCTCATATCTCCATTTTCGGCTTTGATTGCCTCGTTGAATTCATAATTCTGACTCAACAGTTGCATCAGGTTGCAATTTGTGCTCCACATAAAACCGATAACAGTATCCAATTCGCCTGTAGGCGTACAAACGGCAGGAAGATCAAGCAGGAATTTGCGCGAAAGCCGTCCCCAGCCGCTGTATTTCAGTTTGCAGATACGTTTAATCTGCTCTTCTGTCAGCTTTTTACCGAACAGTGCGGTGATTCGCTTTTTAAGGAGCTTTTTATCATCCCCGAAAATGGTGATTGCACGGATTATTTCCTCTTTTTCAACTACCGACAGGTCATATTCCGCAAGATCAAGCAAAGGCTTGAGGGTGTTTTTGAAGTCGCCGTCAACACCTGTTACTTCAGCATCACCGAAGCCGTGTTTTTTCAAATAGGCTTTGAGTGCCTTTTGCGTGACCTTGCCTCTCTTTTCAAACAGATCAGTATAAATCTGTTGTTTCAATTCAACCGAAATGTCTTCACCGTCCAGCTTGAGGTTGTTCAGTTCATTGAGCACGGTAAAAACACTATAGAGAATTGAATTCTTCGGCAAAACATCCTCACGCGGAAGATAGGTGCATTTGGAGGTCAGATTTTCAATAAATTTTTCCGCACTGCTGTCCACATCCACAAGCTCATTAAAATTCCAGGGATAAATTCTGCCCTCTTTCCGGACAAGCCATGCCTTGTCGCTGTGCGGATTCAGGGGACCTACATAATACGGAATTCGGAAGGTGAAAATATCAATAATTTTTTCACTGACCGTTTTTCCGGAAGAATCCGTCTGCGTCAGAAACGGCAGATAATTTGCGGCATTCTGCAGAATTTTTTTCAGTTCCGCCAACTGAATCTGCATGGGAATAACGGAATTGTCCTTTGTGACAGCCTTCGGTAACAGCACACCGTTGCGCATATCGTCATACATGCTGTTGTATTTATCATCCGCCGGTTCAGACGGCAATTGCTTTTTAAGATAATCAAGAA
This sequence comes from Acutalibacteraceae bacterium, assembly GCA_045659125.1. Classification (GTDB taxonomy): domain Bacteria; phylum Bacillota; class Clostridia; order Oscillospirales; family Acutalibacteraceae; genus RUG806. Next base: position 2,736 of record JAZOWJ010000316.1, on the reverse strand, counting down.
AATCAAGCTGCGAACAACGGGCTTCAACATTACTTTTTGTATTGTGCCCGGAATAGGCGACATAGTTATTAAGTCCCTTTTTGTTGGTGTTGAATATCTCCCTGTACTTATTCGGCACAAATGATTTTACATAAGATTTCAGTAGCTGCAGGTCGCTTGCATGCTTATTATAAATATCGCATTTTGCATAAGACAAATAGCTTTTTCCCTGCAGAACATCTGCAAGCACAGCCCAATCGTAAACTGCCTTTATTCGTTCAATTAAAGCAAAACGATCCCCGTAGGCAGCTTCATATTCCACAGCCTTATCATCAAAACCGTTATTAAAAACAATTTTCGGCATTTCGCAGTTTTTAAGTTCTTCATCACCGAATAAAACGGCTGCATTGACAGTAGCCCCCGCAAGCAGAGAAAGCACGGAATACAGCGGCTCGTCCTTTTTGGTTACGGAAAACAGCTTTGCAAGCGCTTCTTTCTTTTTTGTAATGCTGAGCTTTTTACTTTTTAGAATATTCTGCAACTCTTCGGGATCAACATAGGCAAGCTGCAATTCCGTTTCTTCCTGCAAATAGGCACACAATTCATTCCAGACCTCTTCAAAAACAGGCATGCCGTCTGCACCCAACGTTTCGGAATCAAATAAAAAGTGGCCTCTGTGCTTAATAATGTGCGCCAAAGCAAGATACACAAGGCGAACATCATGCGGTTGTGTTGAATCCAGCAGTTCTCTTCTTAAATGATAAATGGTTGGATATTGCTTGTGATAATCAGCATCCGTATAGCCCGCATCGTTAAACAATGAGTATTTGCCGGCAACAGATTTATCTTCAATCAAAAAGCTGCTGTCATGCAGGCGCTGAAAAAATGCAATATCAGCTTTTGCAATTTCCTCATTGAACAGCATTTCCAGGCACTGCAATCTGAATTTACTACGCTGTGTTCTTCTGCGTGCAGCGCGGAATGCCCGCCTTTCGTCGGCGGTTTTGCTTTCTTCAAGCAAGCGGATACCCCATGCAGCATTGCCCTTGAATTTCAGCAACTCATAATCAGTATCCGTTGCTGCCCATCCGATTGAATCCGTACCGATGTCCAGACCGATGTAATAATCCCTCATTATTTTTACCTCCTGCCCTATTGACATTTGAAAACAATTATGTTATCATAAAATTAATCTCAAACTACCTTAGAGATTACACTACACGTTCAAATAAAAATTTATTCAACCCGTCACAAAAGTGACCTCACAGTGTGTGAGCCGGACCTGTCTTTGACAGGTCTTATTTTTTTGTTCTCATTTCAGTTCAAAATCAATGCTTATACAGCAAATATATCATACAAATTCATCATTATCAACTAAAAATTTATAAAAAAGAATGCAAAGTACCATACTTTGTACTTTGCGCAAATTCCATCGAAGAGCGGCATTCTATTTACACTCCCCCGCGTTTAAACGTTTTCGGAAAGCGGACAAAATGCGGTGCATAAAATAAAAATAAGAGCATTGCATGGGGTGATGAAAAAAATGTTATGCAATATGGAAGCACTGTGCCGAAAGGATGTCATCAATGTGTGCAACGGCAACCGCATCGGCTTTGTGCGGGACATCAATATGGATACCGCCACTGCCTGTATTCTTGCTTTGCTTGTGGAGCCTGATTGCGGCATTTCCTTTAAAAAGAAAAACCGCACGGTGGTTGTGCCCTGGGATTGCGTGCAGGTCATCGGCGAAAATACGGTGCTTGTGCGTTGCGACATACAGCCGCAGCCCTGTGAGAAAGAAAAGGGCAAGCTGCTCGGCTCTCTGTTCGGACGATAAAATGATGCTTGCAATTACGCACAAGGCATATTAGAATAGAAGCAACCAAGGTGAAAGGAAAAAAGAAATCATGCGAGATATGCGGCTTTCGTTCTGGTCCTCCATTTACGGCTGTGCAGCTCTGCTTTGCGTTTTTTTATCACGGACAGTATCGTTTTTTCTGCAAACAGCACCCGAGCGGCTCCCCCGTTTTGCCGATCCGATCAATTACCTGCTGACACTCGGTGCCATACTGCTGTTGCTGCGTGCAACAGGCACGGCAAGCGCCTCCGTGAAGAAATTGCGGACAGGCAAAAACCTGATTACAGGCATTCAGATTATTCTTGTGATTGATCTTATGTATCTGATAGCCGCACAGATTCTGCATTTCACCATGAACACGGACATTCACAACAGCCCGATCGTGGTTGCCGTTGCAACCGTTATTTCCCTACCGACGGTTTGCGGCTTGTATGGCTTGTATTTCTCAAAGCAGCTGCGCAGCAGAATGCAGTATGTTGCCTGCGGATTTTTCTGCATCTCGGTTTTGTGGAATCTTTTGCGCTTGAGCGAAAAGGTTATTTTGCCGCTTCTTGAGCAGCACACCGACATTGAACAGCAGACCCTGCGTGTGCTGTACCGCATTGCAGGAATCAATGATATTGTGTCGATTGTGATGTTTGCTGCGGCATTTATCGGCTTGAGTGTATATGCCTACTACTGCGGCGCTGCGGCAAAGAAAATGCCGGAAAAAGAATACTGAAAAAAGCAATCCCGACCGCCGTGGCCGGGATTATTTCATTATTTCATATTGATTTATAAACGATTTTTTCAAACGCATTGGCGGTTTTTGCACCTGCACCGCCGTCAACAAGGGAATTGCGCATCAGCACAGCCGTGATGCGGTTTGCAGGGTCCACCCAGAAATGCGTGCCGTAAGC
>JAZOWJ010000315.1:0-6812 GCA_045659125.1 Acutalibacteraceae bacterium | reverse complement strand
AGGGTGTTCTTTCCAAGCTTGACTACATCAAAAGCCTCGGTGTGGATGCCATCTGGTTCTCACCGCTTTATAAATCTCCGCAGGCTGACTACGGCTATGATATTGCCGACTATCGCGATATTCAGCCCGAATACGGCACACTCGAAGAATTCAAGACCGTTCTTGACGAAGCCCATAAGAGAGGCCTTAAGGTTATTATGGACCTTGTTGTCAATCACACCTCCAATCAGCATGAATGGTTCCTTGAAAGCAAAAAGGGCAAGGACAACCCTTATCATGATTATTATTTCTGGCGCAAGGGCAAGGGCAACAGAAGACCCAACAACTGGATGTCTACCTTTGCAGGTCCTGCATGGGAATATGACAAAGAAGCAGGGGAATACTACCTGCATCTGTTTGCTGTTGAACAGCCTGACCTGAATATGGACAACCCCAAGGTCCGTGAAGAGGTCAAGGATATTATGCGCTATTGGCTCGATATGGGCGTTGATGGATTCCGTGAGGACGTTATCACGTTTATTTCCAAGACCGAAGGTCTGCCCTCGAGTCCGTATTGGTTCCCTGTGGCTACCGGTATGGAGCACTATATGGGTGGTCCGCATCTTGACGAATATCTGCAGGAATTCAAGGATGATGTTCTGAGCAAATATGATTGCATGACCGTCGGTGAAGCTCCGATGATGACCATTAAAAAGGCTCTGCATCATATTAAGGAAGGACCCAAGCAGCAGCTTAACATGATGTTCCATTTTGAACACATGGCAGCCGACTGTATGTTCTACAGCTGGTTCAAGGCTCCGTTCAGCCTGAAAAAGCTGAAAAAGGTTTATACCCGTTGGCAGAAGGGGCTGCATGGTATCGCATGGAATGCAAACTACATTGAAAACCATGATCAGCCGCGAATTGTCAACCGTTACGGTAGCCTGAAATACAGAGAAGCAAGTGCAAAAATGCTTGCAACCATGTATATTTGTCAGTCCGGTACACCCTTCATCTATCAGGGACAGGAAATCGGTATGACCAATATCCGCCTTGACTCCATTGATGATTATGTGGACGTTTCCACTATCAATAACTACGGTGTTGCAAAGGCAATCATGGGTAAAAAGAAGGCTCTTGAGCTTGCGAACTATGCCTCCCGTGACAATGCAAGAACCCCCGTGCAGTGGGATGACAGCAAGAATGCAGGCTTCACCACCGCTGAAAAGCCGTGGTTCTTCATCAATGAAAACTACAAGGAAATCAACGTTGCCGCACAGGAAAACGATGAAAATTCCATCTTGAACTACTACCGTAAGCTTCTTAAGTTCAGAAAAGAAAATGACATCGTTATTTACGGTGATTATGATGAATATTTTGCGGAAAGCGATAAGCTGTTCTGCTATTCCCGTTCCCTTGACGGCAAGAGAATGCTCGTTGCCTGCTCCTTCAGTGAGGAACCCTTCCTGTTTGAAGCACCCAAGGGCTTTGACCTTACAAAGGGTACTCTTGCAATGACCAACTACGATATTGACGCACTGTACGGCAACGGCTTCTGCCTGCAGCCCTATGAGTGCCGTGTTTATATGTTTGATTGATTCTAAATTTTCGCAGGAGGCTGTGAACCAATGTCTGTAATCAGAAAAGAAGCATATTATTCTTCCGCAAACGGCAGAAACATGATCCGCACGCTCATCTGGCAGGATGACGAAATTGCCCCCGTTGCCGTGCTGCAGATTGCACATGGGGTTATGGAGCATATCGGCAGATATGATGAATTTGCAAGATTTCTTGCAGGTCTTGGCTTTGTTGTGTGCGGTAATGACCATCTCGGTCACGGAAAAAGTGTTGCGGATGAGGATGAGCTCGGCTACATCGATGAAGAAGACGGTTATGTTTACATCGTTCGTGACATGAACACGCTTTATAAAATTATGCACAAGCGTTATGCTGATCTTCCGTATTTTCTGTTTGGACACAGCCTCGGCTCTTTCCTCGCAAAAATCTATGCTGCTAATTTCGGACATGAACTTGCAGGTCTGATTCTGTGCGGTACGGGACTTCTTCCGCCTGTTGCATCCATGTTTGACGGAGCCCTCGAGGACATTGTCAACCGTCTCGGCGGCATGGGCTCACAGCTGCAGTTTATTAACAATCTGACAGGCAAGGTGTCTGCCAAAGCCTACGGCGATGATGACGAATTTGCTTGGCTTTCGCTGAATAAGGAAAACCGTGAAGAATACCGCAATGACCCCCTTTGCGGCTTTGCACTCAAAAACGCAGGTACAAAGAATGTCGCCATGATCGGCATCAAAGGATGCGATCCCAAATGGGCAGAACAGATTCCCGAAGAACTTCCCGTTATGCTGATTTCGGGTGCAAAAGACCCTGTTGGCATGAACGGCAAGGGTGTGCTTGATTTGTCCGATCAGTTGGTTTCGGCAGGGCATGACCCGATTGTGATTCTTTATCCCACAGACAGACATGAAATTTTGCATGAGGATGACAGGGATCGCGTGTTTACGGATGTTGTTAACTTCCTGAAGGCCTGTCTGCAGGGTGTGTCCTTCTACGATCTGTGATGACCTTAAGAAAAAACAAAAATGGACGGTATCCCTTCTTTGATACCGTCCGCGGTTTGTGCATTACGGGCATGGTTCTTTACCATGCCCTTTTTGACTGTGTATTTATGTTCGGTCTGTTCGGTATTTCCACGGAAATAATGCAGCTTGTTTTGTATGTCCGTGATTTCGGCTGTATGTTGTTTGTTTTACTTGCAGGCATGTGTGAACATTTCGGAAAACAAAAATACAAACGTGCCGTCAAGTTGCTTTTGCTCGGGGCGGTAATCAGTTTTGTTTTATGTCTGTTTATGCCCGATCAGCCTGTTGTGTTCGGTGTTCTGACCTTTTTAGGCGTCGCATCCATCCTTTTGCAACCGCTGAAAAAGTTCATATTGAAATACAATTTTTTCATCACACGAATGTTGTTGCTTGCCATATTTCTGCTTTTATTTAATGCCGCATACGGTACATTCGGTGTATTCGGATTGTCTTTCGGCACATTGCCTGCTGCTCTGTATGGCAATACATTTACAGCAATTTTGGGTTTTCCGCCCGCAGATTTCGCATCCTCTGATTATTTTCCGATCATCCCGTGGCTGTTTTTGTATCTGTTCGGGTTTTGTTTGTATCCTGCATTGCAGAAAAGCAGAATATTTGAAAAGATTGCCGTAATCAATATAAAACCGTTTTCTTTTATCGGACGGTATTCGTTGTGGTTTTATCTCGCGCACCAGCCGATTATCATGGTAGTTTTATGGTTTTTATCAAAATAAGTCGCTTTTGTTCAAGAAAACACATCTTTTTTTTTATATAATGATGTTGTAAGGGGCGATCTTTTACACATTATTGTATTCAGGAGATGTTACTATGGAAAATACAGAACTTATTTTCAATGACGACAATTTTGCAAAACTGCATGCTACCGAAAACGGAATATCCGTTGAAGAGGTTGCGAAGAATGCAGGTTTTTCAATTGACTATTCCATCCGCATTTTTCTTTCGCACACGGGCTTTACCGTTACCGCATATATAAATTTTATCCGCTTGAAGCGGGCGGCTTATCTTCTTCGCACTACCGACAATTCAGTGCTTGATATTGCACTTGAAATCGGATACGATTCCCACGAGGGATTCACAAAAGCATTCAAGAAAAATTACGGTGCTACTCCGACTGAATACCGTGTCGGCAACAAAAGCAGAATGATGTATATGGGTGAAATAACGGACAAAACCGTTGCAAACCGTTTTGTACATAGCAATCCCGATTTTAAGATTGTTGATTCGGATGAAGTGATTGATTTTCTTCTCGAAAAGGATGTCAAACGGTACGGATATTTCTGCACAACAATCAAATACTGCGGTCTTACAATCGTGGCACCTGACGGGAACTATGAAAACGGATTTATCTGCTTAGGTGATGATTTTAACGGCGGTTGTTATCTTGAAATGATGACGGATGATTTCAAACTGTTGGTTGATTGGATAGAACGTTTTTCTCAGAAAAAGACATTTTATTCAGATAAGAATGAAGCAGAGGTTAAAGAAATCCTTGCTTCTTATGGGGTTACAGAAAACCTAAAAGTCACACCGCAGGCTTTATATTTCAGTGATCCTTTTGAATGCACACTTCCCGAAAATATCACAATCAGACTGCTTGCATCGAAAGATAAAAAAGCTATTACAAAATGGGCAAACGGCAGAAAAGACGGTTATGTTAAGCACTTACTTAACGAGCAAGACTATCTTGATGAAAACAATATCGAATACGGTGTTTTTGAAAAGGATAAACTTATTGCCGTTGCAGGATGCGGTATTGACGAAGTCCACGGAATGAGACTCAACAATTGCTGCGCAATCCGTTTTGCCGACGGCAAAGAAAATGAGAAGTTGTATAAATCAATTTTTAAGTTTGTCACGAATGATATTCTGACAAAAGGTGCATTACCGTTTGATGACCTACAATACGGAGAGTACGCAGAAACACACGGAAACTTTACATCCGTTGAGTTGGGATTCACGATTGTAAACAGAAGATTTGATTTTGATTAAATAAGCATATGTAAGAAAAACGCACCATAGCAAATGCTGTGGTGCGATCTTTCGTTCAATATGATATTTTAAATTTCCGTTAATACCTTTTCAAATGCTTCCAGAAATCGATCATTACGGTCATTGCCGCCTTCGGAGCAGCAGCCATGCCAAGAGATTCCTACTCGTTTCGATTTTGAATAAGCAACCATCTGACCTCTTGCACCTGTTTTTACAAAAATTTCCGTTTCGCGGAAAGGTGTCCACGCATAGTCGTTTGCGGCGGAAAGCTCGATCCATTCTTTTGAAATGAGCTGCTTACCGTTGCAAATGCCTTCATTGGCATACAGATAAGCAAATCTTGCCATATCGTCGCTGCGGGCATAAAAGCCACCTCCGCCGATGGGATGACCTTTCGGGCAGCAACCAAAAGCGCATTCATGAAATCCTATGGGATTCAAAATATTTTCAAGCAGGAATTTGTCGGCTGTCTGACCGCTGACAGAGTGAATGATGCGTGAGAGAATATAAAACGCGGCATCGGTGTATTTTCTGTATGTGCCCGGTTCATGGGAAAGGGAAACGGAGAAGATGTGTTTTAAGAAATCATCCCCGATTTTATCTCTTGAATCAACATCATCAATCCCCATAAGGCCGCTGTTTTCACCGATCCCCATTTTGTGTTGCAATGCAAATTCAACAGTCACCTTGTTCCAGTTTGCATCCATCACTTCGGGCATGTCTTCTTTTTTAAAGAAAGACAAAACGCAGTCATACAAACTTAATTTTCCTTCATCCCGCAACATGCCGATGCCTGCGGCAATAATAGCCTTTGTTGCGGAATGGCTGTTATTGCACTCGTTTGAATCAACAGAATGATACCATTCTACACCGTCCGCAGAAGCTATGCCGACATCAAACAGGGGATGTCCGTCATCGGGAATGTAAGACAAGAATGTCTCCATCAACATTTTAATTCACCTCAAAAACAGTATAAATTGTAATAAATTGATTGTCAATATTTTGGTTGACTCAATCAAATCAAAGTGATAAAATAAAAGCAAAAGGAGGTAATTTCTATGAAAACAATTCTTTTTCAGGGCGATTCCATAACAGATGTCGGCCGATCCAGAAGCAATGATAACGAAAGAGGACTCGGATATCCGCATCTTGTTTCAGCAAGACTCGGACTTGATAACCCCGAAGAATATAACTTCATCAATCGCGGCATCAGCGGCAACAGAATCGTTGACCTGTATGCACGAATCAAATGCGATTTTATCAATCTGCAGCCTGATTTCCTGTCCATTCTCATCGGTATCAATGATGTGTGGCATGAGGTCGGCAACCGTAACGGTGTGTCTGCCGAAAAGTTTGAAATGGTTTATTCCTTGCTGATTGAAGAAATCAAAGAGGCTTGTCCTGATGTTAAAATTATGCTCATGGAGCCGTTTGTGCTGCCCGGTCCCGCCACTGTTGAGCATTGGGACTATTTTGAAAGCGAAACCAAGCTTCGTGCTGAAGCCGTCAAACGCCTTGCCGTAAAATATGATCTTGCCTTTTTGCCTTTACAGCAGCTTCTTGATGAAGCCTGCGAAAAAGCACCTGCTGTTTATTGGCTTTCAGACGGTGTGCATCCGACCGCATTTGGTCATGAACTCATTGCCCGTGAGTGGTGCAAGAAGTTTGAGGAAATGCAATAATGGCATTGCAAGATTATATTGCCGGCTATATATCAGGTTTTGATTTTTCATTCAGCCGACAAATTAGAACCGAGGTCAGTGGTGTTTGTATTCAGATTTCTGTTGCAGAGTATCGGAGAGAACATACCCACCGCCAAAAAGCAGATGTCGTGCTTTCAAAAGGCGGAATGCAATATGAATGTGAATGCATTGAAGAACATAATTGGGATGAACTGTTTTATCCTGTGACATTAAGCGGACAGAACTTTCTTTGTTTTCGCAAAACGCTGTACGGTTTTACATTGCTGGATGCTGAAACACTTACGGAAGTGTATGATTATTTTCCTGAAAAGGTACAACATGGGGAGGAGTCATTCATTGTCTGCGATGCGTATACATTCGGTGATTTTTTAATCTTTCACGGCTGTTATTGGGCTTGTCCGTGTGAAGTGTTTGCTTTTGATTATAAAAATCAATTATCCGCTAATGTTTCAATGTATGTTGGAATGTGGTCGGTTGATTCCTGTAAGATCGAAAATAATCGGCTTGTGCTTGACGG
>JAZOWJ010000314.1:0-10796 GCA_045659125.1 Acutalibacteraceae bacterium | reverse complement strand
CAGGCAGATTCTGCCTTCGTGACCCTGTACAAGTGCTTCGCAGATTGCAGCTGTTGCACCGAAATTGCCGTCAATCTGGAAGGGCGGATGCGTATCAAGGAGGTTGCCGAGTGTTGATTTTGTAAACAGAAGGCGCAGATTCTTTTCAAATGCTTTTGCATCATGAAGTCTTGCAAACAAGCAAAGCAGCCATGCCCGGCTCCAGCCTGTATGTCCGCCACCATGTGAAAGTCTGCGATCTATTGTTTTGCGGATTGCTTTGTAAAAATCAGGTGTATTTCTGTTGATTGCGTGATCGGGATATAGGGCAAAGGCATGGGAAATATGTCTGTGTCCGGGTTCGGGCTCATCATAATCCTCAAGCCATTCCATCAGCTGTCCGTGCTTGCCGATCTGCAAGGGTGGCATTTTTGCGAGCTTTTCTTTTGCAACGGTTGCGGTATTCTCATCAATATGCAGAATGTTTTCTGTTTCTATGTAGAAGCGAAGCAGACCGCCGATGATTTCTATATCCATAGTGGGTGACATGCACATGTTGCAGCTTTCCTTGCCGACATAGAAATTATTTTCAGGTGATGTTGAGGGGCCCGACAATAATCTGCCGTTTTTGTCTTCAAACATGGTGTCAATGAAGAACAATGCGGCGTTTTTAATGTATTCATATGCAGTTTCCTTGAGGAATGCTTCATCTTTTGTATACAGGAAATGCTCCCACATGTGAAACGCAAGCCATGCACCGCCCAATGGCCATAATCCCCATATGCCGTCTGCGGCTGCTGTGAAGCCATAAGGATCACTCAGGTGGTGAACAACGAGACCTCTTGCATTGTAATTGACCTCAGCAGTCTTCTTGCCGTAAGGAAGTAATACATTGTTCATATATGAGAACAAAGGCTCTGCACATTCCTGAATGTTAGCGGCTTCAACAGGCCAGTAATTCATTTGCAGGTTGATGTTTGTGTGAAAGTCTGCGTTCCACGGATTGAGCATTTTTTCTACCCAGATACCCTGCAAATTTGCAGGCAGGCTGCCTTCACGGCTTGATGAAATGAGCAGATATTTGCCGAAATTGAAATAAACAGATGCAAGTGAATAGTCATTTTTCAGCGGATGCAGCTTCAGGTAAGTCAATCGTTTGTTTGTTGGCTGTTTTTTGCGGTCAGTATCATCAGTAAAGTTGATTTCACTTTTGTTGTAAATTTTCTGATAATCAGCAAAATGAGTTTCCTTTATGCAACTGTATCCCTTTTTAATGGCAGACAGACTGCGCTTGCATTCTTCTTCAAAATTTTCAAAACGGAAGCTTGTTACAATGCTGATCCAGATGATTGTTTCGGTTGCATTTTTGACAACAAGATTATCATTGTCTTTTTCTGATTTGCCGTTCGTTGCAATTTGAATACCCACACAGAACGGGTGATTACCTATAGCTGTGTCACAAACGGCAAAAAGTGATTCGTTTTCTGTGGTGATAGTTCGAAGGCATTCACGGCTGTATTCCAAGGTGAAGCCATGCTTGCATTCAGATTCAATTCTGTAAGACATGATTTTATCAGGGTTTGAAGCAAATGCTTCGTGCTTGAATTTTTTTCCGTTTCGCTTATAAGATACTTCAGCTATCGCTTTTTCGAGATGAAGATCTCTGCTGTAGGATGTGACTTTGCTTTTTGAATTGAATTGCAGTGTCAGAAGTCCTGCATATTCATTGGAAGCAATGGTGTGAAAATCATTTTTCAGATTTTCAACAGCCCATTTTTCAGCTTCAACAGGGGATGACTCAAGGTATAATTTCTTGATATATTCCATTTTTTCTGCGAAAGCAGGGTTTAGTCCATCCTCGTCTTTCTGCGACCAGATGCTTTCTTCGCAGAGATACAGTTTTTCACAGTTCGGGTCACCATAGAGCATAAAACCCATGTGACCGTTGCCGATAGGGGTGCCGTTATCCCATTTCTCGGCAATATTTTCAAGATGTAAAAGATGCATATTTTTTTTACCTCACATTGCTTTGATTCTGAACAGGCTGACACCATGACCGGGAACGGTTGTTGAAAAATCTTCTTTTGTCACTGTTTTTTCATCGTTCCAGATGTCATATATTTCATATTGCAAGGCTTTTGGGAGATCGATCCAGCCGAGCTCTATGATGTCTTCAATATCAATTTCCTGTTCTATTTCTTTGCTTGTTTTGTTGAATACACAAAGTGCCAGTTCTTTGTTTTCAAGCGGCTTTGCAAGTATATCAACAGTGCCGAACTGGATTCTTCGACACTGCATGCCGCGTTTGTCCTGATCGATGGCGATTGCATGCTTGTTTGTAAGTATTTTCAGGATTTTGTTTTCCGTATCAGCAGTTCCGTCCTCCTTGATGAATAAACGCAGGTCATTACCGAGAATCAGAGGAGCTGCCATCATGCACCAAAGCGAGAAGTGTGCTCTGTTTTCGTCATCTGTCAGATTACCGTTGCCCACTTCGAGCATGTCAGGATCGTTCCAGCCACCGATGCTTGCATATTTCCAAAGTCTTACATTGAATTCATAAATGGACAAAATGGAATGCCATGTTGGTCTGATATCCAATGTAGTCCTCCACAGGTTTCCTGCAGTAGCCCCCCACTTCCAGGGCATATTTTTGCCCCATTCGCAAATGGAATAGGTGATCGGTTTTTCAGGCATGCCTGTTTCTTCAGAAATCAGCTTTGTAGCACGCTTGAGTTCTCTGCCCATGTTTTTATATTGTTTTGCGGCGCTGTCCATGCGTGAACCGATCGGATTATGAATCATAATGGTGTTGTTGCCATGTTTTAAACGGATGTGCGTTTGCAGCCTGCCGTCTTTGGTGAATCCTTTTGTTGGACCTGCATGAATGGGGTAAATATCTTTGTCATTTACAACAACTTCAGCATATTTTTCAGTGAGCATAGACTTGTGAATGCCGATAGTAAGTGCATAATTTCCCTCTTTTTCGGCTTCCACTGCAGGAAAAATCATTTTTCCGTTACCGTAACTGAGCCCTCCGACATATTTACCCGTTGGTAGTTTTTTCTCTGCGTATAGTTTTGCATTGCCGACAAGGGTTGCCATATCGGCAGTATATACTTTTTCAGCAACTTCACCCGGGATTTCAATTTTGATATTTTCAATTTCGGGAGCAACAGACGAGATCGGTTTATTGTGGCAGAAGTCATATTTGAAATATTCAACGCCCCAACGGGCAAAGGTTTCAGCATCTGTTCGTTCATAACCAAGGCTTGCAGGAAGATCCTCACAAGTCAATGAGCCGTTGGATGAGTAAATACCAAGCTTCAGCCCGAGGTCGTTTACCTTTTTGCAAAGAGCAGGAATTCCCGACGGAAAGTTCGTGAAGTCGCTTTGCAGCCTGCCTTGTTCATCACGCATGGAAGACTGCCAGCAATCATCAATGTTCACAAACTGATATCCTGCATCAGCCAGGCCTGATTTTTCCATTGCAACAGCAATATCATAGATGATCTCTTCGCTGATATGGTGACGGAATTTATTCCAGCTTGCCCAACCCATGGGTGGAGTTAAAGCAACACCGTTGTCATACTTATCTGCGCCGAAATCTGAGACCTTAAAATTGGACAACAGATTTTTTGCTATGCATTTCGGGCAAATGTTATTCTTTTTCATAATTCCTGCTGTTACGGCTGCACCGCCGGCAATCGCAGTAATTGTCTTTAGATTCATGACGCACGCTCCTATTTGTTTCCGCATATATTTATAAAGCATTATATCATATAAAAACATAATTAACAAGAATAATTTTGAGGTGCAATTATATGCGATATGCTGCAAGCAGAATAAAAAGTAAGTTTTTTTTATTTCTTTTTTGTTTTGTTTTCTTACTGATTTTGTTTTTTACCATAAAGATCGCTGAACCGATTGTTGAAGTTTTTGCGATGACATCCGCAATGAATCATGTCACAAGGTTGGTAAATAAAACTGTAGAAGATTATTTGGATGACATGAGCTTGGATTACAACGATATTGCTCAGCTTCAGACGGATGCAAACGGTAAAGTGGCAGCAATCAGAATAGACTCTGTTGTTTTGAACAGAGTCAAAACAGGCATAACTGCAGCCATTGCATATGAGTTTTCTGACATTCTGACCATTGATACTGCAATTCCTGTCGGAACCTTGACAGGCAGTAGTTTTTTCACAGGTAAAGGTGCGAATCTCCCGTTATCCGTATCTTATTCTGCTTCAGCTGAAAGTGAATTAACTAATTTATTTGTCACTCGGGGGATCAATCAGACGCAACATCAGATTGTATTGCAGGTAACAGCAGATGTGAAGGTTTTGTCGTGGATGAAAACAAGTAAAGCGCAGGTAAAGACACAAATAACCATTGCAGAAACTGTGATAGTAGGTTCTATTCCTGAAATTTATGCAGGTGCTGAAGATGATCTTTGGCCTAATCTTATAGAGTAATCTTATCACGCAGGTTTTGTTTGTGCATAGCATGAATCGAGGGACAAAGTGTTTGTTTCTCAATTCATTATAAGGAGCATTGAAATGAAAAAACATTCTTCTGAACAAAATGATAAGTCTGTTTTTGTTGATAGCTTTTCCAGGCTTTCTGCCTTGCCGGCAGATGCCTCTGTCACAATGGCTTATGTCCCGTTCCAGCTCGATAATAAAGTATATGAAGCGGATACTGCGCTTTGCAGAGGCACCTTGTTTCCGGTGCTTGATAAACCATTTTTGAGAGCGGGATGTAAATGAGCAATCGTGAAAAGCTTCTGAGAAATATTTCGTCAGCACAGTTTGCAGTCTGGGAACTGCACCTGTATCTTGATACACATCCGTCAGACATGAATGCTGCGTCCATGCTTGCACAATATGAAAAAAAGTGCACTGAATTGATGATGGAATTTGAAGAGAATTACGGACCTCTTACACCTAAATATGCGCAAGGTGTTGAGTGGTTGAAGAACCCGTGGCCATGGGAAAACACAGGAGATGATTGCTGATGTGGACATATAATAAAAAATTGCAATATCCGGTTAATATCAAGAATCCGAATCCCAAGCTTGCGCAAATCATTTTGACACAATACGGCGGTCCTGATGGTGAACTTGGTGCATCTCTTCGCTATTTGTCGCAAAGATTCTCTATGCCTTATGCTGAATTAAAGGGATTGCTCACGGATATTGGTACCGAGGAGCTTGCACATCTGGAAATGATCGGTGCTATTGTATATCAGTTGACGAGAAATCTTACCATTGATGAGATTAAAGCAAGCGGCTTTGATAAGTATTTTGTGGATCATACAACAGGTATTTATCCGCAGTCTGCTGGCGGTGTGCCTTTTAATGCACTCGTACTGCAAAGCAAGGGTGATATTTTAACAGACCTTCATGAAAATCTTGCTGCGGAGCAAAAGGCTCGCACAACTTATGACAACATTCTGCGTCTTGTTGATGATCCCGATGTAGCCGATCCCATTAAATTCCTTCGCGAAAGAGAAATAGTGCATTATCAGCGCTTTGGTGAAGGACTTCGCCTTGCAACTGACAGACTTGATGCGAAAAACTATTATATGAATAATCCATCTTTTGATAAGAAGTAAAAAGTGGCCGCAGAGTGAGTCTGCGGCTTTATTTATGCTTTTATTTGACAAACGCAAAGCTGTGTGATATAATGCCAAAATAATAAAATAAAGAGGTGCAAAATTATGCCTGATTATAAAATTGAAACATTGTGCGTGCAAGCCGGCTATGAGCCCGGCAACGGTGATCCTCGTGTCCTGCCGATTTATGCAAGCACGACATATAAGTATGACACAGCTGAGCATGTAGGCGATCTTTTTGATCTGAAGGCATCGGGTCATATGTATTCCCGTATCTCCAATCCCACTTTGGAAGCGGTTGAAAAGAAGCTTGCAGTTCTTGAGGGGGGCACCGGTGCATTGCTTTGTTCTTCCGGACAGGCAGCAAATACAATAGCCATTCTTAATATCTGCAAAGCCGGTCAGAACATTGTCAGTCTTCCTGCAATTTATGGCGGAACAATCAATCTGTTTGCTGTTTCTTTCAAAAAGCTGGGCATTGAAGTGCGTTTTACCAAGCCCGGTATGACGGATGAAGAAATTGAATCACTTATTGATGAAAATACAAGACTAATTTTCGGTGAAACCATTGCCAATCCTGCATTGACCGTCATGGATATTGAAAGATATGCAAACCTTGCACATAAGCATGATTTGCCTTTGTTTGTTGACAATACCTTCGCTACCCCCATTTTCTGTCGTCCTTTTGAGTTCGGCGCTGATGTTGTTATTCATTCTACTACCAAGTATATGGACGGACATGCATCATGTGTCGGTGGTGTTATTATTGACAGCGGTAAATTCAATTGGGCAAACGGCAAATTCCCCGAATTGACAGAAGTCGATGAATCTTATCATGGTGTACGCTATGTGAATGATTTTGGTAACGAAAATGCATATATCACAAAAGCACGTGTTCAGTTAATGCGCGATTATGGTATGATTCCGTCACCGTTCTCTGCATTCATTTTGAATCTTGGTCTTGAATCTCTACATGTTCGAATGGAGCGTCACAGTGAAAATGCATTGAAGGTTGCAAAATTCCTTGAAGGCCACGAGAAGATTGCTTCTGTTAATTATCCTGCACTGGAATCCAATGCTGACTATGCACTTGCTAAAAAGTATTTTCCCAACGGCTGCTGTGGTGTCATTTCTTTCATTATGAAGGGTGGCAGGGATGCTGCTGTTCAGGTTATGAACAAGTTGGATCTTGCTAAAATTGTTGTGCACGTTGCCGATGCACGCACCTGCGTGCTGCATCCTGCAAGCATGACACACAGACAGCTGACCGATGAACAGCTTATTGCTGCCGGTGTGGATCCCGGACTTGTACGCTTCAGTGTCGGTATTGAAAATGCTGATGATATCATTGCAGACCTCAAGCAGGCTCTTGAAGATTAAAATTTTTGTAATTGAGGAATATAGATGCCGATTAAAATTCCGAATGAACTGCCCGCAACGCAGATTCTTGAAGATGAAAATATATTTGTAATGACCGAGAAACGTGCCATTACACAGGATATCCGACCTTTGCATATTCTTATGCTCAATCTTATGCCGACTAAAATTGTAACGGAAACTCAGATTTCCCGATTGCTTGGCAACTCGCCATTGCAGGTCGAGCTTGAGTTGTTGCAGACTGCTACACATAAGTCCAGGCATACTTCTGAGGAGCACATGCTTGCTTTTTATAAGACTTTTGATGAAGTCAGGGACCGTAATTTTGATGGTATGATTATTACAGGTGCTCCGGTTGAGAATATGCCCTTTGAGGATGTTGAGTACTGGGATGAACTGACTGAAATCATGGAATGGACTAAAACGCACGTCACAAGCACTTTGCATATCTGCTGGGGTGCACAGGCAGCCTTGTATTATCATTATGGTATTCCAAAATATCCGCTTGATAAAAAGCTGTTTGGTATATTTGAGCATACGGTGGATTATAAAAAGTCAATTCTGTTCCGTGGCTTTGATGATGTGTTCAATGCACCGCATTCGCGTCATACAACTGTTTACAGAGAAGATATTGAGGCAGTAGATGAGCTTCGCATTCTTTCAAGCAGTGAAAAGGCAGGTGTTTATGTGGTTGCAACACCAAAGGGGAGACGCATTTTTGTTACAGGTCATTCGGAATATGATGCAGACACTTTGGCGAAGGAATATTTCCGAGATAAAAATGCCGGTCTTCCGATTGACATGCCGGAAAATTATTTCCCCGGAAATGATGATACCAAAGCACCTGTTGTATCTTGGAGAAGTCATGCCAATCTTTTGTTTTCAAACTGGCTGAACTATTTTGTTTATCAGACAACCCCTTACAATATTGCAGATATTCAATAAATCTAAATTTAATACCGCGCTGATGCATTTTTGAACATCGGCGCGGTATTTTTTTAATTCTTATCTTGAATCAATTTTGTCAATTGCATATCCTTGTTTAGAAATCCGATACCGGAATAAACAGCAGCTATAGCAATTTCAACATAAGTCAGCATTTCTAATTTAAAATGCTCAAATTTCGGTAAACTGATAATCCCTGCTGAATCCAGAATATTAACTGTTATAACCGCTATCAGAAAACACAAAACAGATAACAATGCTGTTGTAACTGCTGTTTTTGTTTCTTTGAAAAGATTGTTTTTGACAATGCTTATCCAGAAAATCGAAAATGGTATCATTTGCAGCAGTAAAAACAGGAATATCAGGTACTCATACGTTACAAGAAATCGGATATATAATGATGCAAAAAAGAGAATCGGCGGAAAGATAAGTATGATCGGATGCCTGTCTGTCATGCTGATGGCATATGTTCCCATGAGTACAAGACCTGAACCCGGCAGAATCCATACAAACATATAATCCAGCAACGATTTGTTGCAAATAAACATGCCGATAATCAGTGAAAACAAGCCAACCAAGCAACTTATTACAGCAAACAAGATACACTTTCTATCAAGGAGAAAGCTTACAATGGCAGAAGTGGATGTATTATTTTCTGTTCTCATTTTTTAACAGCTGACAGCTTTATCGTCTGTGAGTTCAGACCTTCAGCATCAATTGTGACGGTAATCTCACCGGACTTGCCAATGGTGCGGATCCAGAATGCTCTGTCACCGCCGATCAGTGCAAACTGATCGGGACCAATAATTTTTGCAGGACCGTCAATCGCAACCTTGATCGCATTGTTAGCAAAGGGAAGCTGATTGCCGTTCTGATCGATGCAGCGAAGTTCGATTCTTGTTACGTCATAAGTTTTATCTTCTGTAAGCGTAAGCTGGTCTGCAGTTGCTGTGAGAGATTTTGACAACACTGCAGTTTTTGTAACAGATTTAACAATTTTGCCGTCTTTATAGCCGTCAAATCTGTATTCGACCTGCTCGTCACCCCAGTTAGCAAAATATTTAGTAACAAGATCAACGACACGAGGAATCGGCAGTGCACCTGCAACAACACCGGTTGCCAATTCGAGATAGTGATGCGGTGGCATGATGTAGCCGTATTTGGCAGCAGCAACCATAGCCTTCTTCATATACTTTGCACTTGTTTTATTCAAGCCTTCATCCTTTACAAGGCTGTCGCCGATGTAATCGGCAGGAAGAATGGGGGGATGGGGGAGATGTGCAAATTGCTTGTTGTCAGGATGTGCAGTGGATTTGTAGACACCATTTTTATAAATCTTGACATAATCACAGTTTGTGAAAATATAAATCTGCCCGATAATAGCACCGGGATGTTCGCCGACATCCATAGATGAAGAAACCTCAAGAACAGGAATTTTATCCTGCTGGGAGGCATAAACAGCAGCGCTGAGCTTGGGAACACGGAACATGTCTGTCACACCGTGGTAACAAATTCTGTCACCGCTTCCGAAGTCCTTATGAGTATTATAGTCAGCCATACACCAGCCTATAGCACCTGAGTGACGCTTTGAGCCGAAGGAGGTATTCTGCACACGAAGATGTCGCAGGGCATGCTCTGTACGGACTGCCTCTCTGTCAAAGGTCTTTGTGGGATACATGTGACCGTTATGCTCTGTTACAAGATAGGGAGCGGAAATTCCGCAGGTGATTATTGCGGGAAGAAGATTTATGGGACCGCCTGAATGAATGAAATCGTTATATGTATAAACATCCTCAAGAAGGTGGCTTCGGGGGAAGTTTCTTACACCGCCTGTCTGTCTTGTGGGGTCAAGAGAACGTGCAAGAGCATTGGTTTCGGTATAGAATTCATCACAGTCGCCGCCTTCATTGACACGCACACCCCAAAGCACTACAGAAGGGTGGCTTCTGTCACGAATAACCATTGAACGGATATTATCAAGACAGTTTTCTCTCCACTCGCCTTCACCTAAAAACTGCCATGAGGGCATTTCGGTGAATACGAGAAGACCGATTTCATCGCAACGGTCAAGAAAATGGATTGAATCGGGATAATGGGCTGTTCTTACTATGTTACAGCCGAGAGTATATTTCATGAAGTCCGCGTCTGCCTTCTGTGCGGATGCGGGCATTGCATTACCTACATAAGGATAGCTCTGATGACGGTTGAGACCGATAAGCTTTACATGTCTGCCGTTGAGCATGAAGCCTGTTCTTGTGAATTTTGCTTCACGGAAGCCGAAGCGCTTTTCGGCAGAATCTGCACCGAAGGAAACCTTAAGAGTGTAAAGCTTGGGGCTGTCGATATCCCAGAGCTTCACATCCTTTACCTTCCAGCGGATTCTTATTTTCTTTCCGTCTGCCTCGCATGTCTTCTTGCCGATTACCTTTTCACCGTCGTAAAGCTCAAATGTGCAAGTGCCGTTTACCTTTCCGGAGAAGGTCACATCTGCCTCAATTGTCTTCACACTGTAAAGAGGATCGGGAGTTTTTACAAAAACGTCCTCGATATATACTTCGTCATATAAATCAATATGTACTTCTCTGTAAATACCGCCGTAAACAAGGTAGTCAACAACCTTGCCGAAGGGGGGAATTTCGGGTCTTTCGGTGGAATCAAGCACTACTGCAAGACAGTTATTGCCCTTATTCACCTTGCCCGTGATTTCAAATGAGAAAGGTGTATAGCCGCCCTTATGCTCACCTAAAAATTCACCGTTGAGATATACCATTGAATAGTTTGCGGCTCCCTCAAAGGTAATAAAAATGCGCTTTCCTGCCTGCTCCGCTTCAGAAATTCTGAAAATCTTTCTGTAGCAGCTCACAAACTGGAACATT
>JAZOWJ010000313.1:0-10713 GCA_045659125.1 Acutalibacteraceae bacterium | reverse complement strand
CTAAAAGCGGACAGCCGATGCTTGCAAAATGAGCACGGATCTGATGCGTTCTTCCTGTCAGCAGGTCAACCTCAACAAGCGAAAGTCCGTTTTTGCTGTCGAGCACCTTGTATTTTGTGCGGATGGATTTTCCGCCGGGCTGCGGCTTTGCAAAAACCGTGACCATGTTCTTTTTTTCGTCCTTTGTGATATAGCCCGTCATGGTGTCCTCTTGCTTTTTCGGACAGCCGATGAGAATGCACAGATACAGCTTTTTGATTTCGCGGTCCTTGATTTTCTGATTGAGGATGCGAAGTGCCTCTGCATTTTTAGCCGCCATCACAATGCCGCCCGTGTTGCGGTCGATGCGGTTTGCAAGGGCAGGGGCGAAGGAGTTTTCGGCCTTCGGGTCGTATTCACCCTTTTCGTACAGATAGCGCTGCACACGGGTAATGAGCGTGTCGTTGTATTCCCCCTCATCGGGATGCGACAACAGCCCGACCTTTTTGTCGAGCATCAGTATGTTTTCATCCTCATATAAAATGTCGAGCTGCTTGCCGGCCGACAAAAAGGAATATTTTTCCTCTACCGGCTCAAAGAACTCGTCATTGATATACATTTCAACCACATCACCTGCATGGATGCGGGTCGAAATTTCGGCCTTTTTGCCGTTGAGCTTGATGCGCTTTGTGCGCAGATATTTGTAAAGCAACGATTGCGGAAGCCGCGGAACGGTTTTGGTAATGAATTTATCAAACCGCTGATTGGCATCATTGTTGCCGACGGTAAATGTTTTCATGAAATCACCCGTCTATATAAATACACCTTTTTTCAAAAAAAAGCAAGCCTTGTGCAAGGAGAACTATGAAAACTTCAAGCAATGAAAAAAACAAGGTGCCTGCAGTTGACCACAGCGGACACAGAAAAAGACTTCGCAACCGTGCGACAAAGGAGGGCATTGCCAATTTTGAACCGCACAATCTTCTGGAGCTGTTGATGTTTTACACCATTCCCCGTGCAGACACCAACGAAACGGCGCACCGTCTGTTGCGCACCTTCGGCTCTTTTTCCAATGTGCTGGACGCATCGCGGGAGGATCTTCTGCGAGTGCATGGCGTCGGCCCCGAAACGGCACAGTTTTTGAATATGCTGCCCGATGTTTTTCGAGCATACATGAAAGACAAGGGGGTTGCTCCCCGCAAAATCGAACAGGTTGAGGATGTTACGCAAATCCTTTTTCCATTGTTTGTGGGGCAGAAAAGGGAAGTGCTTTACATGGTTTGTCTGCAAGCAGGCAATACCATTGGCAGATGCGTTGAGGTTGCCGTGGGCACTGCCACGCAGGTTGCCATGCAGGCACGTACCATTGTGGGCGAAGCACTGCTTGCCGATTGTGTGGGTGTTGTGCTGGCACACAATCACCCCAGCGGGCAGGCAAAGGGCTCGAATGCGGACTATGCTGCAACCGTGCACATTGCCAATGCATTGAATGCAGTGGATATTCCGCTTGTTGAGCACTTTGTTTTTGCGGACGGACGGTTTACGGCCCTGTCGGAGGATTCCCGCTTTTTGCCGTATTTCGGCGATTCCTACCGCACGATTTCCAGAATGCCCGTGCCGAACAGGGAAGAATTTGCACGCACCGTAAAGCGGCAAAAATGAAAAAAATCTATTGACAGCCGAAAAATCGGATGTTATAATACAATAAACCGTTGAAGCGGAAGTAAAGGTGATTATGCTTCTACAGAGAGTCCGTGTTGCTGCGAGTCGGGCGAAAAACAGATCATCAAATGGGCCGCGGAGGGTGCAGTCAAAGGCGAAAGCCGAGTATTCTGCAACGCAGGGCAGGCGTTATTTTGCCGGGGATATGTTGGTATCCCGCAAAGGGCACGGCATTTTGCCGTGAAGCAAGGTGGCACCGCGGATAAGCTTATTCGTCCTTGGCAGAATGTTTTTTTCTGCCAAGGATTTATTTTTTTTCGGAGTTGATTTTTTGTGTTTTTGTTGACCAGAAGATGGCGAAGCTGAAAAAACAAAGCAACGCATTTATATTGACATAAAAACGGAGGATTTACCATGATTTATAACGGCATAAACTTTGATACTTATTTTAACAATTATCTCGATAAAGACGGCTATTTCGGCAAATACGGCGGTGTTTACATCGACGAAAAGCTCAAGAACGCAATGGCTGAAATCACCGAAGCCTATTTTTCCATCTGTCAGTCCCGTAAATTCATTGCGGAGCTTCGCCGCATCCGCAAGGAGTTCCAGGGCAGACCCACGCCCGTGACCCATCTTGAAAGACTGTCCGACCACCTCGGCGGCAAGGTGCAGCTGTATGCAAAGCGCGAAGACCTCAACCATTCGGGTGCGCACAAGCTCAACCACTGCATGGGTGAAGCTCTGCTTGCAAAGTACATGGGCAAAAAAAAGGTCATTGCCGAAACCGGCGCAGGTCAGCACGGTGTGGCCCTTGCCACGGCAGCGGCTTATTTCGGTCTTGAATGCGACATTTACATGGGCACGGTTGACATCAAAAAGCAGGCGCCCAACGTTGCAAGAATGAAGATTCTCGGCGCCAATGTTGTCGAGGTCACCCACGGTCTGCAGACCCTCAAGGAGGCTGTGGATGCCGCTTTTGATGCCTACAGCAAGGAATACAAGGATTCCATTTACTGCATCGGCTCGGTGCTCGGCCCCCATCCGTTTCCGATGATGGTGCGCGATTTCCAGAGCGTTGTCGGCATTGAAGCAAGAGAACAGTTTATTGATATGACAGGTCATCTGCCCACCTCCATTGTCGCTTGTGTGGGCGGCGGCTCGAATGCAGCAGGTCTGTTTGCAGGCTTTTTGAATGACCCCGTGGATATTTACGGTGTTGAGCCCCTTGGCAGAGGTCCCAAGCTCGGCGACCATGCCGCAAGCCTGAAATACGGCACCGAAGGCATCATGCACGGCTTCAACAGCATCATGCTCAAGGATGAAAACGGCGACCCTGCACCCGTTTACTCGGTTGCAAGCGGACTTGACTATCCGTCCTCGGGCCCCGAGCATGCATTCCTGCAGGAAATCGGCAGAGTCAAGTATGATGTTGTGGACGATGAAGAAACCATCGATGCATTCTTTAAGCTGTCACGCATGGAAGGCATCATCCCTGCCATTGAAAGCTCCCATGCCGTTGCATTCGGCATGAAGCTTGCAAAGACCATGGATCACGGCTCGATTCTCATTAACCTCTCGGGCCGCGGCGACAAGGACATGGACTATGTGCTTGAAAACTTCGGCATCCGCTGAAAATAAATAAGATTGATTGCAAAAAAACACCGCTGTGGAAATCCATAGCGGTGTTTGTATTTAACAAAAAGAGAATATTTTTTTAGACTTATAAGGCTTCAAGCCAGCTTAAAACCAATCGGGGCTGCTTCTATGTCCATCCATCGGGCCAACGGTGCCGTAAGTGCCGTCGGAATAGTGGTAAAGAAGATAAGCGGTTTCTTCGTCGGTAACCCATTCCATTTGCACAACAACCTTTTCTACTTCACCTTCAAGACCGACAGCGGCACGAAGCAGGAAACGGGCAAGGTCAGATGTAAAGCTGTCTGCATCATACACACCGGCAGCACGGCACTGTGCATCGGTTGCAGTGTCAAGACCAACTGCAAAACGCAGAGCCTGTCTTGCATCCTCGGCAGTGATTTTATGGTCGCTGTTCAGGTCGTATTGCACAAAATCGCCATTGTTAAATCTGCGCTCATCCACCACAATATCATTTTGGTCAATTTTGCCGTCAGCGGTATACAACTGCACACTGTTGACCGTGAATTCCAGCGGAACATCCTCTTCTGCAGATAATATGTAAATAACAAACGGAACATTCCCTTTTTCTATCGGTGCTTTGAGTGTAATCAAGTGGCTGTTTTTTTGAGTAACCAAATCTGTCCAACAATTATTATACATTGTTGATGTGTTCGGATCTATAATAACAGGCACCACTTGTTTATTGTAAATCTGTGCATTCAGTGTGATGTCGATTTCACAACGCTCAAAATTTTCGACATTCGCCACACTGACAATCAAAGCATCCCTTCGATTAAAGACTGTTGAATCTGTCTGTTCGGTAATGTACATATTCTGCGCCGAAATGTACACGGTCGGCTTCTTTGCGGTATCTTCCTCCTGCGCAGCAGCAAGCACACCGAACGAAAACAGCAGCGTAAAACATAAGAATGCAGAAATAAGTTTTTTCACATCTGTAACCTCCTTGTTACGGATCTAAATTGGTTGAGTATCTGCTTGCAAGTCTTGCATCAATAGCGGTTATTTGTCCGTCGCAGTCAATGTCGCACAGATAAGATTGAATCGTATTTGGGGTTTCACTGTTGACGGAAGCTCTCAAAATATAGCGAGCATCTGCTGACAGAACTATTCCATTTCTATCAATATCTCCTCGTTCATAAGCACATGGTTCGAAATACCATTTTTGATGATTTTCTACTGTATCTGTTGAAAGAGCTTGCCACTGCACTGTTGCAAACTCTGAATTGCTTGCATTTGTTGTGCCCAATGCATAGAACGTAGCGCCAACCAAGCATATAATGGAGCACGTGCCGTCATTGTTGATAAGCACTGTTATATTCTTGGGGGAAGTTGAAGAAATTGATGATGTTTCTGTAATTGCTCCTATATTATCATAGGCACTCTGCAGGTGATAATTAACACTGTTTGCTTGTTTTCTTATAATCCACATTTGTTTATCTGTATCGGCAAATGCATTTTGCCGAAGTGAAGGTGTTGATGTGGAAGTGTTGGCTTCAAGATAGTATCCACTGCTAAGGTTTTTGAGATAGCCAATGCCCTCCAATGGATTGTTAAATTGGAATCGCATTGAATTGACTGACCATGCATATGCATATTTTATGCTGACTCCAAGATTAGTTACTCGAGTTGCATTTATTGTAAAATCTTCGTTGTGATTTGTGTTTAAATTTGCATATACTATTTCAGCAGAGGTGTTTTCTTTTGTTGATATTCCAATTTCATAACCTTTGGATTTAAGACTGAAGTCAATATCAATGGGATAATCATATCCTAAGTTGCCACCTGAATGCAAGATGCTATCACACTCACTGAAATGTAGCCATGTCATGCAAACATTTATTGAACTTGCATTTTCAATAGGTTGTAAGAATCTTATGTCTTTGGTTGCTGTATCATGTTCCCATATACCAAAACCATAGGTGCCGTGTGAAGCAATTGCAACAGCAATATATGGATTAACAATGCCAGCCCCCTGTTTTTCAGTTGTTCCCGCTTCCATTGTTTCCGCAGTTTCTCCGATTGTTGAAGGCAATGCTTTTTCGTGGCATGACGCCATGATTATAGCTTTTAATATATGAGGATAGGCTGTAAGAGTCGGCCTGAGTTCGAGAATTAGCCCAATAAGGCCAGTGACAAAAGGTGCAGCATAACTGGTTCCTTCATTAAACGACCATTCGCCCAAGGCAACAACATCAGGTTTTTCAAATCCAGTCAACTCTTCGTATCCTGAATAACTTTCCAGTCTTTTTACCTCATTTCCGTTTGCATCAAATTCTATATCATAAGAACCGACAGTAATTGCATTTCGGGCGAGTCCCGGACTTGAAACATATTCACCGCCATTTCCTGCACTTGTCACAATGGATACATTATGTTGATATACAATGTGATCTACCCATGCACACCACATGTCATAATAAGGCTCATTGTTTTCGTATGCAAAATACCATCCTTGTGAAATGTTGATGCAAGCAACATTTTGATCCAATAGTAATTCGATACATTCAAGAACATTATAGCCGCTTTCAAATTCAGGGGTGTTCGGATT
Source organism: Acutalibacteraceae bacterium (assembly GCA_045659125.1). Lineage (GTDB taxonomy): Bacteria > Bacillota > Clostridia > Oscillospirales > Acutalibacteraceae > RUG806. Next base: position 4,865 of record JAZOWJ010000313.1, on the reverse strand, counting down.
GTTTGCAGTTACACCTACAGTATAAATTTCTGCTGCATGCGCAACCCCAGAGGATGATGCCATAACAGTTGCAACTCCATATACATGCGAAGTTGTATCGGCTGTTGCGTACCCTGTTATATTGTGCACCCTTTGGCCAAAAACAGTATCAATTATCGGATTTTCCACGGCTAAACCATAATTATCTACGATTCCTAATTTTACATCATCACCAGTTAAGCCGGAAACAGTTTTTATTCGCGTAACGCTCGTTTTTTCCATTCCTTCCGCAATTGTCACTGCTTCATCAACAGTGATAATCTCTTGATATAAACCAATGATCACCACATCTTCTCTTTTTGCCAATGCGTTGATTTCCTGCTTTGTCAATTCAAGAATGAGCATGGGGGCGTAGTTGCTGTTGAAGATGACTTTTTCGCTGTTGATAGAATTTTTGGTGAGGAATGATGCAGATTTTTCGTTGTATTTTGCTTTGGCTTCGGCGCGGCGGGTGGCGGTGTAAAGGTCGGTGCGTTCGCGCTCCTGTGTGCGCTGTGCGGCGGTACGGTCAAGGTAAGCCTGCAGCATTTTTTCGGTTTCGGTGGTCAGCTTGTCGTTGTCGGCTTCGCTGACAATGCGTGTTGCAAGCTCATTGCTGATGTTTTCGTCAATCACGGCAAGGTTGTCTGCGCGCAAGCCGGTTTTCTGCTCCACGGCTTTGTCAACCTGCTTCTGATCAATGTCGTTCAGCCAAACATAAACCTTTGCGGTTTTTGCACCGTCGTCAAATGCGGACAGCACCTTTTCGTCCACCTTGCCGGCAATAACATCTTTGGATTCCGACAGGGCTGTGGCAAACATGTGCGCCATCGGACAACACAAAAGAACAAAAACAGAAAAAAGTGAAATGATTTTTACAAGTTGTTTTTTCATATCAAAAATATCTCCTTTGTCTTAAATTCAAGTTAAATTTGTCTTAAATTTAACTTAAATATTGAATTTTTTGCATTAAAAGGTAGTTTTTTCATTATTATCTCCGATTTTTTTGCATTCTGAACCCATTGGTATCACCCCTTTGCTCTCGCTTTTCAATTTTATAATAACAAATTCATACCTTGCTGTCAAGTATATATTTGCAGAAAAAGTATTTACAAGCATAAATATTCTGTGCTAAAATAACATTGCCGACATAAAAAAATGAAAGGATGGTTTGTTATGAATCAAACGGAATGCATTCCCCCGAAAACCGAACGCCGCATCATTGCGCGGTATGTTCGTGAGGTCAATAAAGAAATCATTGCCACGCCAAAGCAGAAGCGCAAGCTGTTCGGTGACCTGAAAGCCGATATTCGCGAGCGCATTGCCGACGGCAAAATCGCAAGCTATGAGGATATTGTTACCCATTTCGGCACCCCGGAGCAGGTTGCAAAGGACTTTTTTGCAACCGCTGACATAAAAGAAATCAAGAAAAAACTGTTGATTCGGAGAATCTTGGTTGTTGCAATTGTATGCTGTGCTCTTGTGTATTTTATTTACTATACTTTGGTAATAAACAAAAAACTCGAGGGTATGCATCAATATGTCACAGAAACTCTGGAAGTTGACGGTAGAATTATTTATGAGGATGTTTTGATTGAGGATAATCGACATGGTGAATAGCAACCAATATCGCACATGTATAAGTAAAGAGAGGTTAAAAAAATGAAAAAAATTGTTTGCTTTATTATCGTTTTAATGCTTTTTACCTGCAGTTTACCGGTTTTTGCAACCGAAAAAAATGAGTTGCCCGAATTTTTGCAGGGAATTGAAAATGTAACGGAAGTTGAATATCACAAGGACGGCAGCATTACTGTTACAACATTGGAAGTTCTTGCTGAAACCCGTGCAACCAAAACAGGAAAAAAGACAAAAAATCATTATAATCCAAGTGGCTCGTTAGCCTTTTCTGTAACAAACACATCAACATTCACATATACAGGTTCTTCTGTTACATGTTCATCAGTTACAGCATCAAAATCCATTTCGGATAGTTCGTGGACTGTAACAACGGGTACAATGAATAGCGGTAACTCAAGCCATGTGCGTTATACGGGAAATCAATATCAAGGTAGCACATTATTAAATTCAACTTCCGGTTATGTATCTCTTACCTGCAGCTCGTCCGGTGTGATCAGTTAAAAAAAAGACTTCACAAGCATGTTCTTTTGTGTTATAATAAATAAGATAACTGCAAAAGGGGCATGAAAATGTCTTCCAATCCGAATCAGAATCAGGACAATTTCAAGCGCGGAACCATCGAGCTGCTTGTTTTGTATCTGCTGACAAAGGAGGATCTGTACGGCTATCAGCTCACCCAGGCTTTTGAAGAAAAAAGCCAAGGGGTCTACACCATTCTCGAGGGTTCGCTGTATCCCGTGCTTTACCGTCTGAGTGAGGCCGGCTATGTAAGCGAATACACCAAGCTTGTCGGTGTGCGCCGTACCCGTAAATATTACCACCTTGAACCCAAGGGCTGGGAATATTACGAAAAAATCCGTTCAGACTACGAAACAATCACACTCGCCATCGCCCGCATTATGGACGAAGCCTGACCGCCTGCAAGCAGCAGGGCAGGGAAGGTTGTGTTCAGCATACTCTTTTTTAAGAAATAACAGCCGCAAGGAGCAGCTTTTTGCCCCTGCGGCTGTGTTTTTTTTGTTGTAAATTATGGTTTACCTGCGTTGCAGGAATGCAAAATGCAGGAATGCAAAATGCAAAATTATCGGGTCGCTTTGCTCCGATTATAGAGCATGAGGAAATTACATAAAAGAATATAAATTGCAATAAATCAAACACTTAATGGCAAGTGTGGGCGATATTATTTATAAAAATTTAGTTCAAACTGAAATTTAAAATCGCAAAACTGAAAATTACATCTTCTAAAATGGCAACGCCATTCCTTTAATTTTGCATTTTGCATTTTGCATTTACAGTTTGTCGGTCAAAGACCGACAAACTGTAATTTATCTTACAAAAACTCCCGCATCTGCTTGCCGAGGTCTTCTTCAATTTTGATTAAGCGTTTTGTGATATTCTTGGACTGCTCATCGGCCGCTGCATATTGGTTGAGGTACTTGCTCAACGATTTCACACCCATGTCGCAGCCGTCAAGCATCAGGTCGGCAATGGTTTTGTCGGAATCCTTCATGGCCAGCTTCATGCCTGTTTTCAGGGTAGACATGGTCTGTGCAATGGGGTTGGGCTGCTTGCCGTCATCGTGGTAGGATTCAAGCAGTGCCTGCACCTCGTGCTGCAGGTCCTCGTGCTTTTCCTTGCTTGTGAAAAGGTAGTTGCGCATTTTGTCGCTTTTTACGTCGTCGAGCACATCCTCAATGGATGCAATGCCCATCTGAATTCCCGCATCGCACTCGCGAAGCAGCTTTATGGTATCTTGTTCAATCATTTTTTGTCACTCCTTTGTTTTTTTTAGTTTGTCCCGCAAATCGGCTTTTCAACCGCCAACAGAATATGCAAATATCGGCAAAAAATGAACAAATATTTAAAAATATTATATATAAACTCTTTTATTTTTTAAAAGAATGTGGTATACTGTATCATTGGTGTATCATGAAATTCAATTGCAGGGAGGAAATGCCATGGACAAATTCAGGCTCGTGTCGGAATACAAGCCCACAGGTGACCAGCCGCAGGCCATTGCACAGCTGTGCGACGGTGTGCGCAAGGGCTATAAAGAGCAGACTCTGCTCGGCGTTACCGGGTCTGGTAAAACCTTTACCATGGCAAACGTGATAGCGGAGCTCAACCGCCCGACCCTTGTTCTTGCCCACAACAAAACCCTTGCTGCCCAGCTTTGCAGCGAATTCCGTGAATTCTTCCCCGACAACGCGGTTGAATATTTTGTTTCTTATTACGATTATTATCAGCCCGAGGCTTATATCGCAACCACCGACACCTACATCGAAAAGGATTCCGCCATCAATGACGAAATCGACCGCCTGCGCCATTCCGCAACCTGCGCCTTGAGTGAACGCAGAGATGTCATTATCGTGGCGAGTGTATCGTGCATTTATTCCCTGGGTGACCCGATTGATTACCGCGAAATGGTCATTTCCGTCCGACAGGGCATGGAGCTGCAACGCGACGAGCTGCTGAAAAAGTTGGTTGACATTCAGTATGAACGCAACGATGTCAATTTTATCCGCAATAAATTCCGTTGCCACGGTGATGTGGTGGAAATTTTCCCCGTCTACACCACCGAAAATGCTCTGCGCATTGAATTTTTCGGCGATGAGGTGGATCGCATTTCCGAAATCAACCCCCTGACAGGGGAAACCAAGGCCGTTATTTCGCATGTGGCAATTTACCCTGCTTCCCACTATGTTGTGTCGCAGGAAAAGCTCGAAAAGGCCATTGAGGAAATCAAGGCCGAGGCAGCCGAGCGTGCCGCATGGTTTACCTCCGAGGGCAAGCTCATTGAAGCACAGCGCATTCAGCAGCGAACCGATTACGATATGGAAATGCTGCTGGAAACCGGCTTCTGCAAGGGCATTGAAAACTATTCAAGGGTTATGTCCGGAAGAAAGCCGGGTACTGCACCCTTTACTCTTCTTGATTATTTCCCCGATGATTTTGTGCTTTTTGTGGATGAATCCCATGTTACTCTTCCCCAGGTTCGCGGTATGTATGGCGGTGACCGCTCGAGAAAGGAAAGCCTTGTTGAATTCGGCTTCCGTCTTCCCTCGGCTTTTGATAACAGACCTTTAAAATTTAATGAATTTTATGATAAAACCCATCAGAAAATATTTGTAAGTGCAACACCCGGTGACCTTGAAAAAGAAAAAAGTTCGCAGATTGCCGAGCAGGTTATCCGCCCCACAGGTCTTCTT
>JAZOWJ010000312.1:0-10887 GCA_045659125.1 Acutalibacteraceae bacterium | reverse complement strand
CCGCGGACTGTGGGTCGGATACCCATGTGCCGGGTACGAACGGCTTTACCGATCTTAACGTTGATGTGGTCAGCGTTCCTTACAGCGCCGATGGTAGCCATGCACTGTGCGGGAACGTCTCTCTGTTCTCCGGATGGAAGACGAAGAAGAGCATAAACGCCTTCTTTAGCCATAAGCTGAGCAAAGTTACCTGCTGCTCTTGCAAGCTGGCCGCCGCGACCGGGATAAAGTTCAACGTTGTGCACAACAGTACCGACGGGGATGTTGGCAAGAGGAAGAGCGTTACCGACTTTGATGTCAACGCCTGTGCCTGCTTCAACAACATCATTGACCTTCAGGCCTTCAGGAGCAAGAATGTAGCTCTTGGTGCCGTCTTCGTACTGAATGAGTGCGATATGAGCGGAGCGGTTGGGATCGTATTCGAGGGTAAGAACGGTAGCAGCGCCTGCCTTGGTTCTCTTGAAGTCGATGATACGATATTTTTTGCGGTTGCCGCCGCCGTGATGGCGAACGGTGATTCTGCCGTAGCTGTTGCGGCCGGAGGTCTTCTTGAGGGGTTCAAGAAGGCTCTTCTCGGGAGCGACCTTTGACAGATGAGAGTAATCTGTAACCGACATGTTACGACGAGCGTTGGTAGTCGGTTTGTAGACTTTAATAGCCATTTTCAGTCACACGCCTTTCATAATTTTGAAATAAGTGTTCATATCCGGGAGGTTTAGCGGACGGCTATTTCCATACATCGCCAACCCGGACGGTCTTGATTAGAACATTCCGTCAAAGAACTCGATGGTCTTGGAATCGGCTGTCAGGGTCACGATAGCCTTTTTCCAGGAGGGCTTGTAGCCTTCGAAACGACCATAGCGACGAAGATGACCGCGAACATTGATGGTATTAACCTTTTCGACCTTGACACCGAAGATAGCTTCAACAGCGTCAGCGATCTGATACTTGTTAGCATCCTTTGCAACTGCGAAGGTGTACTTCTTTTCAGCAGTGTTGAGCATGCTTTCCTCTGTTACGATGGGACGGAGGATGATATCCTGTGCGTATTTCATTTTGCATAGACCTCCTCGATCTTGGCAACAGCGTCCTTGAGAACGATGAGTGTGTCGCAATTGAGAATGTCGTAGGTGTTGATGGTGTTCACAAGGGAAACCTTGACGCCTGCGATGTTTCTTGCACTGCGGTAAACAACGTCATCCTTTTCGGGAAGAACGATGAGTGCCTTTTTGCCGGCCTTCAGAGCAGAGAGAACCTTGACGATCTCTTTGGTCTTGATGGCTTCAAGGGTCAGGTTTTCGAGAACGACAAGCTCGTTAGCGAGAACCTTGGAAGAGAGAGCAGACTTGATAGCAAGCTGTCTGACCTTCTTGTTGATGGTGAAGTTGTAGGAACGGGGCTTCGGGCCGAGTGCGATACCGCCGTGATACCACTGGGGAGCACGGGTGGAACCCTGTCTTGCGCGACCTGTTCCCTTCTGACGCCAGGGCTTCTTTCCGCCGCCGCTGACTTCAGCTCTCGTAAGGGTGGACTGTGTACCCTGACGCTGATTTGCAAGATAGTTGATGACAGCCATGTGCATGACCGAGGTGTTGGGCTCAACTGCGAATACGCTTTCGTTGAGAGCAAGCTCGGATACCTTTTCGCCTGCCATGTTGAATACTGCTACGTTAGGCATCGTTCATTCCTCCTTACGCTTTCTTAACGGCGTTGGTGATCACAACAGTGCCGCCCTTGGGGCCGGGGATGGCGCCCTTGATAGCGATGATGTTGTTTTCAGCGTCAACCGTTACGACATCCAGATTCTGGATGGTGACCTTTTCGCTGCCGAGATGACCGGACATTTTCTTTCCCTTGAAAACTCTGGAGGGATCGGAGCAAGCACCGATAGATCCGCCGTGTCTGCCGACCGGGCCGGTACCGTGAGTTTCCTTGAGTCTTGCCATGTTCCATCTCTTGATCACGCCTGCGGTACCCTTACCTTTGCTGGTGCCGGAAACGCCTACCTTGTCGCCCGCTGCGAATACGTCAGCCTTCAGGATATCACCTGTGTTGAATGCTGCGCAATCGTCGAATCTGAATTCCTTCAGAACCTTCTTGGGAGCCACATCAAGCTTTGCGAAGTGGCCCTTCATGGGCTTGTTGACACGGGATGCCTTGACATCGCCGTAGCCGAGCTGAACAGCTTCATAGCCGTCCTTCTCGTTTGTCTTCTTCTGAACAACCGCGCAAGGACCTGCGATGATGACGGTTACGGGAACAACGTTTCCGTTAGCGTCGAAAATCTGGGTCATGCCGACTTTCGTTCCGATAAGACCTTTGTTCATCTGTTTTTTCCTCCTGTCAGATTATTGGTTGACTGCATGTCAACTTGACCTGCGGTGACCTATTTATATAGGGCATCGACACCTTAGTTAGATTTTGATGTCAATGTCAACACCGGCGGGAAGCTCAAGACCTGTCAGAGCCTCAACAGTCTTGCTGGTGGGTCTGATGATGTCAATGAGTCTTTTGTGGGTACGCTGTTCAAACTGTTCGCGGGAGTCCTTGTACTTATGAACAGCACGAAGGATAGTAACAACTTCCTTCTCGGTGGGAAGCGGTACGGGGCCGGATACCTGAGCGCCTGTACGCTTTGCGGTTTCGACGATTCTCTCTGCTGCTTTGTCAACGAGATTGTGGTCGTAACCCTTGAGTCTGATTCTGATCTTTTCCTTAACTGCCATGTGATTTGCCTCCTTGTTGTTTGGCGACAGCCGATTCGGATTTTCTGCAACGGAGCCGGGTGTTTCATCCTTCCCCGTTTTAAAACTCCGGAAAAATATTTCCGGAGCTGACAGCAGAATTGTGCCTTGGTGGGATAAAATCCGGTTAAGGCGCGGATATCCCCCTTGGCATCGGCTTGTTTCGCCCGGTTTAAAAATCGGACATACTCCGCGGGAGTTCCCTGCATCGGTGTGCAGCCACATCCCACATCATCGCACATCTACTTAAAACTTTATGGCATAATATGCCCATCCATTTCAAGCACGGGTATTATAACATACCATTATGCAAATTGCAAGAACTTTTTTAAAAAAGTTTAGCTATTTTGCAGATTTTTTTTGATTTTTTTTGTAATTCTCGCCCAAGTATCCAGATATATCTCATTATTTTTCCGAATTACACTTGCATTGACGGCAAAAATGTGATTTCCGGTCTCTGCAAGCATGACAGCATCGGTAAACCAGCCGCCCATTTCGGTCAGACAGTTATTATGCATGATGCGTCCGTCACTTGAAAGGTTGATATATACCGTTGTTTCACCGCATTGCACACGAAATCCGTAATCCTCCACGGTCATGGTCGGCGTCAGGCCGTCACGCAAGGCAAGAACGGAAATAAACTTCGCCCTGCCGCCCTCGTCGGTCGGCTGATCATAAGAAAGATAGGTGCAATCATTCACGTCTTCTCCGATATAGCCGTGCGGCCGGGAAACAGTGCAGGGGGTCAGCATGTGCAGGCAGCTGTTTTCTTCCGCATGCAGCAGGAATGAAACCGTACCGGGCTCATAGCTTTGGATATCATCATATATAAGGATAAAATCCTGCAACCAGACAAAATGACGCAGATGCTTGCGGAACCATCTGCCCATCGGTCCTGTTGCGTCCGCGACTACATAACGGATATCTCCTGCATCCGTAAAATTATAAAGCCTTCCGCGCATACGGATATGATCATGGTGATCACGCCAGTCCTGTCCTTGTCCGTTAAACAACACAACATTATGGGCATAAGACTGCACATAGTAATCGCGATAAATATCATTCCCGTAGCTACAGCAGCCGGAATCAAAGATTTCACATCTGCCGTTGCGGTAAAGAATAAAATGTCCCGCATCATTGTGCGAGTGATTCCAGCTGTCGCCACACTTGACGGCAAGCATTGTACTGTCCTTTTCAAAGCTGTCACGGAAGACAGCCCAGCCGATATTTTCGTAGCAAACGGACTTCTTTTGCGGTACCTCACACGGCAGGTTGTATATATTATTATAATGTAATAGACGAAGCACGGCAAAATCGGTCGCAAATCCGACCTTATCATGCACATACCAACGCAATTGATTGAGATGCGGAAAGCGTGCAAGCAGATGCAGTGTGCATTCATTCAGGCCATAGCCGTCACAATCGCCGAAACCGACATAGTAATCCTTCTGCGAGGACGGATATGTTGTCTGCACAAAAAAATCAGCCGCCGCTTGCATCACAGCCGCATCATCAAACGGACTGCACCCCTTGCACTTCTCATACGCACAGGCAAACTGCAGATATTCAAGTAATGTATAATTGAAATAATTAACACCCTCATAGAAAGCGCCGTCATCGATGCTCGCAAGCTTGTTATTGACAGGATTTCCCTTGTATGCAAACCATTGTGCAAGCCCCTCGGCTGCAAGGCCGGCAAGGTGATCACATTCCGGCAATGCATCACGCATGACAACAGCAGCAAAGGCACCGTCACTGACGCAGACAGGCCACCAGTTGTGTCCCATGGTATCGAAGGCATGAATTTTTGTGCCGGGCAAGAGCCAATCCTCCATCAGAGGCAGAATACCAAGCCTGTATGTCCCCTGCACAATGATTTCACGCTCTGCATCTGTCAGCAGCTTGCCGAAGCAGGCATAGCCGTATGCCATACCGACACAAAAATGCCCCGTATTCAGTTCACTGCGTCCTTTAAAGCCCTTGCCGTGCCATCTTTCAAATTGCGCATAGGCGAGCATGAGCGCCTTTGCCTTTTCAAAGTATGCGCTGTTTCCCGTATAGTAATAGCCGAATGCAAGATTGAGCATATTGCCGCAAAAAGGTCCGCAGGCCTTTCCGTAATTTTCGTGCTGCACCGAAAAGCCTTCGCCGTTGACCTGCACAGAGGTTTCGGAAACGGCCTGCAGCTGCAGTGCATTTTCGGCTGCAGCCAACGCCTTTTCGCACAATTTCCGAATCATCGGTTCCTCGCTGCTTTTCCAATTCTGAATCATTTCCGAAGAAAAATACAGACATTCCATGCAAAATAACTCCTCTATATTATAATAGTATGTCAAAAAACAAGAGCCACCGTGCAGTACGATGGCTCAAAAACGCAAATTATGCCCCTGTCAGAGAGAAAACAACCGCTGTGGTATTGCTGTTCGCAAGCACTTCAATGATGCTTGCCAGCAGGGCTGCCAGCAGATTGGTGATATCCACCTCATTCAGAACCGAGGTGCTTGCATTCAGCAAAGAAAACATTGCGTGCATGGTATCCTCCGGGTAAAATCAGGTTTGCGGGGCTTCGGGCTCCGTTTTCGGTGCTTTCGGCTCGACAGGCTCCTCAACAGCCGCCTTTTTCTTTGTTGAGTTGAACAGGTGAATAATACCTGCCTTGTTCATTTCATTGAGAATGGTAACAATGAACGGCATAATGAAGAAGCCGAACACACCAATCACCTTTGTACCGACATACATGGATGTGATGGTGACAATGGGCGGAAGTCCGATCTGTCCGGAAACAAGCTTGGGCTCCAGAATCTGACGGATCACAAGCACCACCGCATAGGTGATGAGCAAGCCGACACCAAGACCGATTTTGCCTGTCAGCAGGGAAATGACACCCCACGGAATCAGCACGGTACCGGTACCGAGCACAGGGATGATATCCACAAGTGCAACCAGAATTGCAATGATGAACATGTAGTCGGATTTATAAACACCGATCAGCTTCAGGACGGAAAACGCAAGGGTCATTTCCAGCGCCGTAATCAGGAAAATAAGACCGTAGGCCTTGACCATCCTGAACATGCTTGTAACAGCCAGCTTCTTTGCATGCTGCAGCTTTCTGCCGTTTTCCTCGCTGAACTGGGCAAGAATAAAATCACGGATATGTTCGTAATCCGAGCAGACAAAAACGGAAGAAATGACAGTGATAACAAAGCTGATGACCATGGACGGAAATTGACCGACGGTATTGATCAGAATGTCACTGCCGGTGGAAAGCACACTGGTCCAGTTGAAGGCATCTGTTTTTACATTTAAGCCTGCAAGGCCGTTTTCGGCAAGATTATCCAGAAAATCGGCAACGGTTACACTCAGATCCGCCGTAAAGCTTTCGGGCAGGTTTGCAAGCACACCGAGCAGCCAGTTCTTGAAGCTGAGAATCAATTGCGGAAGGTCATTAATGCGGCTGTAGGCATAGGTGAAGAAGCCCTTGATTTCGGGTGCGACCTTAAAGCCGAGCAAAACAAGCAGACCGACACCGATTCCCAACACGGACAAAACAAGCACCACACTGATAAGTCCGCGCTTGAAGGGTGTTTTTTTGTCAAGGTAGGCAATGGGTCTTTTCAGAATCATTGCAACCACCAACGCAACAATCAACGGCAGAAACAAGCTCAGGCAACGGTCAAACAAAAAGTAAATAAGCCCGAGGATGATTACAAAATAGCCGGTATTAACAATAAAATTCCATCTTTTATCTGTTTTCGTTCTGTCGAACAGTTCCATAGTTAACTCCTTTGTACGATTGTATTTATATATTAACTTTTTTTTACTGATAATGCAAGTATTGTCTTGTTTTTTTAATTTAAGTTTAAAAAATTTTTATTTTTTTGGTGTTTTTGCCAACAAATCGAATAAATTTATTTTTGGGCTTGACATGCAGCAATTATTTAGGTATAATTAGTCCTTGCGAAGTAGGGAAAAGCATATTCCCGTTCTTCTTCAGCAGCCAAAACCTATAAATGACCAGTCAGAATGGAGGTTTTACCGTGAAAAGAACATACCAGCCCAAGAAGCGTCATCGCAAGATGGAACATGGCTTCCGTAAGAGAATGTCCGACAGAAATGGCCGCAAGGTACTTGCTCGTCGCAGAGCAAAAGGCAGAAAGCAGCTCAGCTATTAATCTGCTGCATCCGGTGAATCACATCCGAAAGGATTCGGTAAACAATTTTGCCCGGATTTGAAACACTAAAATCCAACACTGATTTCCGCCGTGCCTACGGCCGCGGAAAAGCATACACAAATCCTGCGTTGGTTACTTATGTAAACAAGAACCGCGCGGGCATTTGTCGTGTTGGCATTACAACAAGTAAAAAGATCGGCAACGCCGTACAAAGAAACCGTGCCCGTCGTGTGATCCGCGCGGCCTTTGCACCGTTGGCCAACCAAACCAGTCCCGGTTACGATATAGTATTCGTGGCCAGGACTAAAACTGTATGCAAAAAAAGTACGGAAATTACGGAGATTATGCGTCAGCAACTTACGCAGGCAGGGCTTCTGCGATGAAGGATTTTCTCCTGAAAGCAATCCGCTTTTATCAGCGGCATATCTCTCCCCTTTTTCCGCCCATGTGCCGGTATTACCCGACCTGCTCGACGTATGCCGTACAGGCGATTGAAAAATACGGCGCATTGCGTGGCGGTTTTCTTGCAGCAAAACGGCTGCTTCGCTGCAATCAACTCTTTCCCGGGGGTGTAGACCCGATTCCCGAGCTTTCCGGGAAAAGAAAACAAGGAAGAGAAAAGAATTCGGAGGAATAAAAAATGGCATCCCTTTATAACACACTGTCTGTTCCGTTCGGCTATGTATTGAATTTCTTATATGGTCTGACGGGTGAATATCTGCTTTCACTCTTTATTCTGACCTTTGTGGTTCGTCTGTGCATGGTGCCCAGTGCCATGAAGCAGCAGAAGAATGCCGCAAAGCAGCTGCGTCTGCAGGCAAAAGTCAACAAAATCCGTGCAAAGTATGCATCCCTTCCCCAGCGTGAAGCACAGGCAAAGATTCAGCAGGAAACACAGGAGCTGTATCAGCGTGAGGGCTTCAGTGCCGCAGCAGGCGGTTGCGCACCTCTCGCCGTGCAGATGATCGTTATGATGGGTCTTTACGGTGCAATCTACTCTCCCCTTTCCCAGGTTTTGCGCATCGGTAGCGAACAGATTGCTCATTTCACCGAAATTCTCGGCAATCTCGGTATTGAAATTGCTAACGGCAGAACAGAGCTTGCCATTATGAGCAATTTCGACAAGATCATTCCCGAGCTTGATCCCACCGTTTATGCAGCAAGCATTGACAAGATTTCCACTTTCATCGACAAATTCACCATTTTCGGCATGGACCTGACCGCTTATCCCAACGTATGGAATCAGGAAGGCGGCGACTGGAGACTGATTCTCATCCCCGTTCTTGCAGGTGTTACTGCTATGCTCTCCAGTATTCTTATGTATCTTCGTCAGCGCAAAACAAACCCCGAAATGGCAAAAAACCCCTCCATGGGCTGCATGACCTTCATGTCCCCTCTTATGTCGGCATTCTTCTCCTACTCCTTCTCCGCCGGCGTTGGTGTTTATTGGATCATTTCCAATATTCTTACCTTTATCCAGACTCTTATTCTCAACCAGATTTACAAGCCCGAAAAAGTCATCGCTATGAACATGATTGACGAAACGGTTGAGCGCCGTTCCAAAGAGAACAGCATCAAGCTGCGTGCAAAACAGATCGCAGAAGAACAGTAAACAAGCCGAAAATCCCTTCGGCTGTAATATGACGAAAGGACACCTATACAATGCTTTTTGAAAAAACAGGCACAGGTGCTACAATCGAAGAAGCACTTGAAAAGGCCAAAGCCGCATTGAATGCGCCCGAGGACATTGATGTTCAGTACGAAGTCCTCCAACAGCCCCAGAAAAAGACACTCGGTCTTTTCGGCGGCAAACCTGCTGAGGTTCGTGTATTTTATGAAATTCCCGATGCTCCTGCAGAAGAAAAAGCCCGCACTTATCTGAAAGCCATCATCGAAGGCATGGGCATTACCGATTACACCGTTGACAGAGAAGAAAATGATAAGGATATCATTTATAATATCAACTGTGAAGAAGACTACGGCATTCTCATCGGCCGCAGAGGTGAAACACTCGATGCTATCCAGTATCTTGTTCGCCTGACTGCAAAGAAGAGCGGTGACGAGGCTGACGGTGCAAGAATTTCCGTCAACGTCGGCAACTACCGCGAAAAGAGAGCTGAAAACCTTCGTGCACTTGCTGCAAAGCATGCAAAGACCGTTCTCAAATACGGCCGCAATGTTGCACTCGAACCCATGAATCCCTATGAGCGCCGAATCATCCACACCGCTATTCAGGAAATTGAAGGTGTTACCTCCCATTCCGTCGGCTATGATGCAGACAGAAAGGTTATCATCTCCCTTGAAGAAGGCGTCAAGCCCACCCATGCAGGCAGCGGCAACTACAACAACCGTCGCGGTGGCTATAACAAGGGCAGACAGGGCGGCAACAGAGGCGGCTATAACAGAGGCAACGACCGCCGTAATTCTTCTGCACCCGCAGCTCCGACAAGAGCGCCCCGCAAGGACAGCGAAGGCTCTCTGTACGGCAGAATCGAAATCAGAAAGAACACTGAAGAAGAATAATAAAATTTATAATGCATTAAAAAACGAGTTACGTAATGCGTAACTCGTTTTTTAATATACAAAAATATATCAAACAATCGAATCAAGATATACACGCAACAACTTTAAAGCCGTATCCTTTTTATCACCTTCACACAATGCCAAATGCATCAACAGTTCTTTTTCATCGACTGAAAGATCAACTTCTTTCTCTGTCAACACATCGTTTGGTGTAATTTTCAAAACATTGCAAATTCTCAAAAGAGTTTCCGTTCTCATATTAACTTTTCCTCTTTCAATGTCAGCATAAGTGCGTTCCGAAAGATTTGTTAATTCAGCAACCTCTGCTTGAGTTAGCCCTCTTTTCTTCCTAAAAGCATAAAATTTATTTCCAATGGTTGTAAAATCGGTAATAAGCATTTTAATTCCCCTTGTTTTCCATTTATATGAATTATACTTCATAAAAATATTGACAAATAGGAACCATTACTGTATACTTATAAGCAGAATACTTCCTGTTTTTTTTTTACAGCTCGTATTCTAATTCATTTGAAAGGAGAATCATTATGGCAGAAAAATGTGCAGATTGTAAGCATTGCAATAATGGTTATTGCGATATTTATGATCAGAAAGTAAACCCTAATCATTCCAAATGTCCTGAATTTGAAGAGCACTAAATGCACAAAGGAGATTGCAAAAAATGGCAATTCACACCAATGATTTCAGAGGAAATGCACAAGAAAATGTAACATTTACACGTGAAGAATCAAGCAATGAAGCGCTTTACGAAAAAATTAAAATGATTGTAAAAGAGGAACTCACCGCTCGTAATATTCCACATTATATTCGTGAAGATGTGGTAAAAAGCGGTGGACTTTTTGGCACAAAACTTCCCATTATGATTATTTCACATCCGGATAGCACCTGTAAGTATTTCAGTATCGGTATTTTTGTTAACAACAAGACCGTTTGCTTCCCTCTGCTCGGTGAATCCGCAGAAAACACAAAATACAACAAAAAGCAATTTTACCAAAATAACAACAATTTTATTCTTGCGGCAGCAACAAAATATGATGAATTCAAACTTCAACAAGAACATGCTTGGCAATATGATGTTCTCGAATGTTTTAATTCATGCATAGATTAACAAAAAGGAGATAATCAAAATGAAAAAGACTCTTCAAGATTATATCAGAATACCTGAGGGAAAATTCAATTCCGACACATTCCTTTGCAACAAATGCGGAATGAGAATGTTGCTTAAAATCCGCGGCGATTCCACTGCATGCAGAAGCGATAGTTGCAACGGCACCATGTATCGTCAGTAATGCCGATATGTGTATTTTCACGGCGTTCACTTGCTTGCATCGCATTGGAACTCTGCAAAAACAAACAAGTTGAAAACGGCGGTGTCTTACTGGGAACCATAAAAAATGACATGTGGTACATTGAGGAAGTTATCTTTTCTG
>JAZOWJ010000311.1:0-12092 GCA_045659125.1 Acutalibacteraceae bacterium | reverse complement strand
GACCTTGCCTATTGGCGAGAAGACGGCAATATCGTCTTCGTCGGCAGAAATGACTTCCAGGTCAAGATCAGAGGGCTTCGCATAGAGCTCGGAGAAATTGAAAAAGCAATCACGGCTGTTGACGGTATCGTCAGCGGTGTGGTTGTGGTGCGCAAGGATGCACAAGACAGACAGCTGCTTTGTGCGTTCTACACAGGTGAGGAAAAGAATGCAAGGGAATTGAGATCCGCCCTGTCGGTAAGCTTACCGAAATATATGGTTCCGCACACATTCATGCATCTTGCCGCCATGCCCATGACAACAAGCGGAAAAATTGACCGCAAGACACTGCCTGCGGTTGACCTTTTGAATCTTGCAACACAAACGGAATATATTGCTCCTGCAACGATGCAGGAGGAATTGCTTGCCGCCTGCATACAGGATGTATTGGGTGTGCTGCAGGTCAGCATGACGGATAATTTCTTTGATCTCGGCGGTGACAGTCTGAAGGCCATTGAACTGACCGCAAGGCTCGAAGCCAAGGGCTATACGGTCGGTGTTAAAATAATTTTTGAAAGCATGGACATTGCAGCTCTGGCAGCACAGCTGATGCCCATGGAGGATGCAGAAGAAAATGTACAGTATGGCAATGTTTTGCCTGCCACCGCAGCGCAGAAGCGTGTGTATACCGCGCATCTTCTGCATGCACATGCTGCACATTACAATATGCCGTTTGCATACAAGGTAAAGGAATTGGATGTCAAACGCCTTGAAGGTGCCCTCAATAAGCTCATTGCCCGTCATGAAAGCCTGCGCACCCGCTTTGAAAGCAGGGATGGGCAGATTGTGCAGATCATAGAAGATAAGGCAAGCGTCCGTGTGGAAGTGCTTGCAAGTGAAGATATTTCTCTTTTCAATACCGCATTTGACCTGACAAAGGCACCGCTGCTCAGAGCAGGTGTCTGCGGCAACACGGTAATGCTCATTGTGCATCACATTATTGCCGACGGTGAATCGATGCGTGTGTTGTTCAAGGAGCTCAACGAGCTGTATATGGGCAGGGAATTGCCCGAAACGGTGCAATACGGCGAATTTGCCGTCCGTGACAGCTATACTGCAGAAAATGAGCAGTACTGGCTGCAGATTTTCAAGGATGAATTCACTCCGATGCAGCTGCCGACGGATTATGAAAGACCTGCCGTGCAATCGGTCAGGGGCTCACAGCTTTATGTGCCCGTCGAGAAGAGCCTGCACAATCGGATTGCGGAAAAATGCAGGCTGTTGAATATTACCCCCTTTGTGTTTTACATGGCCTGCTATAAGATTCTTTTGTCCGTGCTGACAGGCAATGAGGATATTACGGTTGCAACCCCCGTCAGCGGACGAAGTGCAAAATACCTTGACACCGTGGGCATGTTCGTCAATACCGTTGCTCTGCGAAGCAGGCTGCAGGGAGACAACACCGTTCTTTCACTGCTCCATCAGCTTCGCGAAAGCTCTGTTGCGGCCATTGAAAATCAGAATTATCCGATCAGCGAGCTTATGGGAAGTCTGAATCTGCATGCAGCCGACCGTAACGGGCTGTTTGATGTGATGCTGGCATATCAGAATGAGCAGTTGACGGATGTGATGCTTGCAGATGAGGCCGCACAGCTGCTGCCTGTCAGCTTGGGCGGAGTGAAGTGTGATTTTAACCTCACGATTTTGCCCCGCCAGGAGGATGTTGTTCTGCTTGCGGAATACAGCACCGACCTGTTCAGGGAAGCAACGGTGCAGCGGTGGATCGGATATTACATAACGATTCTCACACAGGCACTCGATGAAGCAAAGAAAATAAAAGAAATTGATATATTACCTGCAGAAGAAAAGCAGAAGCTGCTGTATGCATTCAATGATACAGCACACGAATACACAGCTTCGGGCCGACCGACCCTTTACTCGTTGTTTGAAGCAGCAAGTGATGAAAACAGGGACAAGGTATGCATCACGGCAGGCGACAAGGAAATCACATACAGCGATTTTAAGAAATATGCTGAAAGAATTGACAACAGCATCAGAAGCATCACGGATGAAAAGTGTGTGATTGCTGTCATTTGCGAACGGTCGATTGAGATGTACGGTGCGGTTTACGGCATTATTCGTGGCGGAAATGCATATTTGCCGATTGACCCGACCTATCCGCAGGAAAGAATCGATTACATTCTTGAAAATTCACAGGCAAAGGCGGTTGTTGCGCAGGACAAGTTCTGTCATCTTGCAAAAAACATTGCGTGTATCAATGCAAGTGAAATATTGGCAAGCGATGCGCAGTATGCAAAAACAGCCTGCAGGGCAGAAGAAAATGATACCGCCTATGTTATTTATACATCAGGCTCAACAGGTGCTCCCAAGGGTGCAAAGATCAGCCATAAGGCAGCCGTCAACAGAATTCTGTGGATGCATGATAAATATCCTTTGGAAGAAAATGATGTGATTCTGCAAAAAACACCCTACACCTTTGATGTTTCCGTGTGGGAGTTGTTCTGGTGGGGAATTACAGGCAGAGCGCTTTGTGTGTCGAAGCCCGATGAGCATTTTCTGCCTGCGAAAATATTGGAGGAAACCGAAAAAAACAAGGTGACACATCTGCACTTTGTGCCGTCGGTTTTTGATTTGTTCCTGACATACCTTGAAAACAACAAGGATGAACGAAGAAAATTTGCTTCTGTCCGCTATGTTTTCCTTTCGGGTGAAGCACTGACGGCAAAGCATATCGGCAGATTTTATAAGCTGTTCGACAGCAATAAGGTACATCTGCACAACCTGTACGGACCGACGGAATGTGCCGTGGATGTAACGTATTATGATTGCAGCCCTGCAGATACAGATCCCGTGCCGATCGGAAAGCCCATTTACAATACGCAGATTCACATTGTTGATAAAAACGGACATCTTGTTCCGATCGGTGTTGCCGGTGAGCTGTGCATTGCAGGGACCAATGTCGGACAGGGCTATCTCAACAATGACACGCTGACAAATGAAAAATTCATCGACAATCCGTTCGGTGAGGGCAAGCTGTATAAAACAGGTGACCTTGCCAGTTGGCGTGAGGACGGCAATATTGTCTTTGTCGGCCGAATGGACGGGCAAATTAAACTGCACGGTCAGCGCATTGAAATTGGTGAAATTGAATCGGTGATTGCATCGCATACGGATGTGCAGAATGCGGTTGTGGCTGTGAAAACAGTTGCCGACCGACCGCTTCTGGTTGCTTTTTACTGCGCAAAAGAGGAATGTGAGCAGTCGCTGCGTGCACTTTGCGAGTCGCGATTACCGCACTATATGGTGCCGTCGGTGTTTGCTTGTGTGGATGAAATCCCTTTGGACGCAAGCGGCAAGGCTGACCGCAGGAAGCTTTTGCAGCTGCCGTTGCAGGTGTCTGTGACTGAAAACAAACCGCAGCTTGCACAAAACGCACAGGAACAACTGATTTGTGATCTTTTCTCTGCCGAGTTGGGAATTGCCGTCGGCAGAAATGATGACTTCTTTGTCTGTGGCGGCACGAGCCTTTCCATGATTTCGTTGCTGTCGCAAAAGCACTTTGAAAATATTACGGCATCTGATTTTATTGCCAACGCAACCCCTGCAAAGCTGGCAGCCTTTATGCAAAGCCGTCAGAAGCCTGTCTTCAAAATTCTGCAGTGCCTGCATGACGGCGAAAAAACGGAAAATGCACTGGTGCTGTTTCCGTATGCAGGCGGCGGTGCAGAAGCCTTCGCATTGCTTGTGAATGCATTGCAGCAGCGGACGGATTCATTCAGCATTTATTTTGTTGATTATCTGCACTCTGCCGCACAATGCCGTGCCGCAGCCGAAGAAATCTCGTTGCTGTGTGCAGACAAAAAGGTGTTTTTCTATTCGCATTGCGCAGGCAGTGCCGTTGCCATGCAGGTGCTCAATATTCTTGAAAAGGAAAAACAGCAAAGCATAGAGCATTTTGCTGCAGGCGGTTTTATTCCGTCCGCCAAGGCAGAAAAGCACAATGTGTGGCGATTTTTGCCCAAATTCCTTTTGCAGGGCTTGCTGCAAAAGGCAGGCGCGCCGCTTGCAGAGCTGCCGCAGGAAAAAAGAAAAAAAATGCTGCAGCAATTCCTTACGGATACCGATTTCCTGTGTTCTTATTTTGCAACGCAGCCACCCGTAATTTCCTGCCCGGTATCTCTGCTTATCAGCAGGAAGGATCTGTTTACACGCAACTATGCGTCTGCTGGTTGCCTGTGGCAGCAATATGCAGAGAATGTGAAATACATTCATTATATTGAATCGCAATCGCATTATTTCCAGGCTGCTTGCTGCGAGCAGACGGCAGCTGTGCTGTTGTCAATATTTACAGAAGCATAAAAAAGAGAACCGCATCGGTGAATGCGGTTCTCTTTTTGAACATTTGTCTTATTTCTTTCTTGCCCCTGCAGCTTTTTTGTTTTTCTGTTTTTCTTTTTTGAGCTGAGCTTTTTTCTTTTTGCAGTCGGCGACAAGGGTATACAGCCCCGGAGCAACAAGACGGGTGATTGCATCGCCGTAACGCACAACGATGAAATATTCAACACAGCCGATAAGAATGCCGGCGATGCAGAACAGATGAAAAGCCTTCAGAGGTCCGAGCACATTTTCTTCGGCGCGCAGGAATTCACTGCAGAAGCGCAAGGCACTGTAAAGGATGGTATAAAGCGGCATCAGTGTGCCGGGCTTTACCTTCTTTCTGATACAGAACAGGAAAATGAACAGAAACAGAGCCTCGGCTATTTCAACGAGCTGCACAGGA
Organism: Acutalibacteraceae bacterium; assembly: GCA_045659125.1. Taxonomy (GTDB): domain Bacteria; phylum Bacillota; class Clostridia; order Oscillospirales; family Acutalibacteraceae; genus RUG806. The sequence continues at coordinate 7,312 of JAZOWJ010000311.1, read as the reverse complement.
AATTCAACAGCGCCTGTTGTGTAATTATACATGCCGAAGCTGCATTCAATACCTTTGCAGCAGCCCTGACAGAAGCAGGCAAGCTTTACGATAATCAGAGCAAGCGGGTAGGACGGTGTGATCAGGTCAGATTGCTGCAGCGGCTTGATACCGAACAGCCAATAGGCGAAATACATGATGATGGGGCTGACAAGCAAAAAGCCGAAATAGTTTGCACCCGTGTTGAAAAGCCTGGCGAAGCCCGGGTTCAGGTAGATTGCCGGCACATACTGAATTGCGCAAAGCAGCAGGATTTCAAGTATAACCCAGAAGCCATCCTTTTGCAGAAAGCGCAGCGGGGAATGCTGACGTATCTTTTTTACAAAAAAAAGGCGGCTGCGTTGGAACAAGACAGAGTAATTCTCTCTTTTTTCCTTGCAGCGGATTAAATTAAAAAGAACAAGCGGCACAACGGCAACATAACCTAAAATGACATACCACTGCATTTTTGTGTCACCGATAAACAGGTATTTGTACATAAAAAAACATCCATTCAAAAGAATTTATTGTTTCAGTATAGCACAAGCTGTTTTATTTTGCAAGTTACTGCAAAAAAGTTGCATGCGATGTTTTTTTGTGTGCTGAACATAAGGCAGCAAAACAGTGAAAAAATGATAATGCAGGTTTTTTGTGTTGTGTTTTTGACAAATGCATCGGATATTGTTTTATTGCGCAGCCGACATAGGCAAAGGCGAAATAAATGTTGACAATAAAAAAGCATTTATGATAAAATAATAAAATAACTACGAAAGAGGTGTTGTTGTGAGTGCGAAAGATGTAAAAGTATGGTACGGCTCCGTCGCGTTGCTGATTGCTTCCGTTTTTCCGTTTTTTTACTTTATGTACCGTTCGCAGCTGAAAACATTGGCTATCAGCCTGGCAGCGATTGCAGTCACCACGGTTTTATACGTGTCGGCAAGCAAGCGGATTACGCATCCGAAATATAAATACACTGCCTTGCAGGCAATGAAGTTTGCGCAGCGCTGTTGCGAGGAAGAGCTGACCAACGGCGAAAAATGCAGCACAAACAAAGAAAAGTTTTTGAGCATTGCTGCGGAAAATGAATTTTCTGCAGGACTGAAATACATACAGCTGATTGAAATGTATCAGATCGGAAAAAAACTGAACAATGAATTAAAAGGGAGAAAATAAAATGTATACTGCCATTCATATTTTATCCATGGTCATTGCCGTAGCGTTCAATACATATTACGGCTACAAGCTCGGTCTTACCAAATCCAAGGCCGCTCTGTCGTCGGCTTTTTCGCTGATGCTGCTGTATATCACCATGCTTGTTCTTGCATGGGTTGAAAGCGGCTTCAAAAACTTCGGCTCGCAGAATATGATAAGAACATATGTATTTGCACCCATCATTTTTGTGATTGTTTGTGCTGTATTTAAAATCAGCTACCGCAAGGTCAGCGATATGCATGCCATCTGGCCGATGCTGCTGCACGGTGTTTCCCATCTTGCCTGCATCAGAGAAGGCTGCTGCGGCGGCTTTGCCTATGTTGACGGCTCACTTGCCTGCGATATTGCCACATCCATGACAGGCACCAATATGCTGCCCAATCAGCTGTTTGAATCGCTTGCTGCACTCATAATCGGTGCTGTTATGTTCCTGATTGCATGGAAAAAGAAATTCAATCTCAACGGCAGACTGTTTTATGTGATGATCATCGTTTACGGCATCAACCGTTTCTTCTGGGAATTCCTGCGTGATAACAGCAAAATTATTGTGTTCGGTGAAATGAAGGATGCTGTCAACGGCTCCTTCGGTCTTTCCAATCTGTCCTTCTATTGCATTGCCATGGTTGTTGTCGGTGTTGCATTCCTGATTGCTTTCCATGTGCAGGATAAGAAAAAAGCAGCAGAGAAGGTGGCCGCATGAAGGATATGAACAAGGTTGAGCACGCCGTTGTGCTCGCACATCCGCTTTGCATCACAAGACTAGATGTTATCATCAAAACCTTGCTTAAGGAAAAGAACATTGAGGCCAAGGCCATTCCGCAGATTCTTGCAGCACTCGGCATGGGTGCTGTGACGGCTTTGCCGACGGCGATTGAGTATGTGTTGTGTTATAACAGCGTCAAAAAAGAAAAATTAACCAACCCCGTGTTCATTATGGGACACTGGAGAAGCGGTACCACCCTTGTGCAGTATCTGCTGTCGAGAGATAAGAATTTCGGCAATTTTGACCCTGCACTCAATTTTGCGTTCAACTATTACAATGTGCTCGGCTGGCTGTTCCGTCCGTTGGTGGCAGGCCAGCTGTCCGAAACCCGACCGCAGGACAATATGCGCCTGCAGATGGATCTTCCGTTGGAGGAATACATGGCATTTGCAAAAATTGAAGCCGATTCCCTGTATGCCGTCAACTATTTTCCGCAGTCCTTCAATCGCTACATGAACAACTCCTACTGGCAGGATCTGCCTTTCAAAAAAGCGGAAAAATTGAAGAATAAATATGACCGTATGCTCAAAAAGTGTGCTGTGTGCAATGACCACAAGCGTCTTTTGCTCAAAAGCCCCGACAATACGGGCAGAATCAAGGTTCTGCATGAGATGTACCCCGATGCAAGATTTATCAATATATATCGCAATCCGTATACCGTCATCCGCTCGACACTGCACATGTATGACAGCACCATGGATATGTGGACAACACAGCCCTTGCCCGACCGCGATGATTTTGAGGATTGGGTGATTGATAACTTTGTGAGAATGTACAAAAATTACTTTGCATTCCTTGAAACAGCACCTGCGGATTGCATTTACGAAATCCGCTTTGAGGATTTTGAAAAGAATCCCTTCCCGTATCTGAAGGAAGCCTACGAAAAGCTAGGACTCGGTGATTATGAGGCTGCGAAGCCGGGCTTTGAGGAATACTGGAAGAGGGAAGAAAACTACAAAAAGAACACCTTTGAATATCCCGAACACCTCAAAAAGAAGATTGAAGACAAGCTCGGTTTCTATTTTGAGCATTACGGATATAAAATCGGAGAAATTCAGTAAATTATGAACGCAAGCCAACGAGTACATAATTGCATTCTCGGAAAAGAGATTGACCGGCAGCCGGTTTACGGGTGGGTGCGTGAGAATCTGTCCGAAGAAATCAGCAAAGCTTTCGGCTCTGTGGAGGCCTTTGAGGACCGCTACGAGTTCGATGCGGCACATATTTTCGGCGGTCCGTGGTCGTTTGACGGCGAAGCCTTCGACCGCATCCGTGCGGAACATGATGAGCTGACCCCCGATGTGCTGCTCGATTATGATCTTTTTACATCACCTGACCAATTGTCTGATTATGACAATATTGCCCGTTCAATAGAGCACCACAAAAAGCGGGAGCGCTTCTGTTATGTGCAGACACCCGGATTTTTTGAGCATTTCAACACAGTCTTCGGCATTGAAAATCAGCTTTTGTATCTTGCCTTGTATCCCGAGGAGCTGGGTGCGCTTTACAAGCGGCAGGCGGAATGGACCTTGCGTTTTGCAGAGCATTGCATCGACCTCGGTGCGGATATGATTCACCTGTCCGATGACTGGGGCTCGCAGAAGGATATGCTGTTCAGTCCCAAAACATGGAACGAGCTGATTGCCCCCAATGTGAAAACCGTTGCCGATTTCGTGCACGGCAAAAATTGCTTTGTCAGCCTGCATTCGGACGGCTGCATTGCAAAAGTAACAGACGGCATTGCTGATCTCGGACTCGATGTGCTGCATCCGTGGCAGGAAAATGCAGGGATGCCTTTGGAAATGTATCTCGATAAATTTTCTGACCGCTTCGGCATTATGGGCGGTATCTGCGTGCAGTCGGCATTGGGCATTATGAACCGTGATGACCTCGAAAAAGAGATCCGCCGTGTGTTCGGTCTGCTGAAAGGCAAAAGATGGATCTGCTGCACCTCGCACTTTGTGCAGAAGCATTGCAGCATTGAAGATCTGATTTTCGCTTATGACCTGATTTACAAGCTTGCAAGGGAATAAAAAAACAAGAGGCTGTGAAAACAGCCTCTTTTGTATTGGAAAAATATGGTATTTTGCACTTTCATAAAATTCAAAAAGTGCAAAATTTGCACTTTGGCAATATTTAAAAAGTGCAATTATTCCGCAATTGGTTTTTGGTAAATGTAAAGCGCAAAGGAGATGTCGGTTTCAAGCTGCGGCACTTGCTGCAGCTTCGCAATGCCCTCGGAAGGGGTGTGGTAAAAATAAGGTGTCATTTTGAACATGGAGAAAATGTCTTCATTGTTGTCAAGTAATATTCTGCCGTCGGCGTGCTGCTTTTCTGCAAAGGGGAGCGCGGTGCGCGGCGGCTTTTCGTCGTTTTTGTAGGGGCTTTCATACAGAATTTCTTTCATCTGCCACAGGTGGCTTTCGCCTGCAACGGCGGTAACAAGAATGCCGCCGGGCTTTAATACACGCATGAATTCCGTTTCATCAAACGGTGCAAACAGATGAAAGGCAAAGTCGATGCTGTTGTCGGGCACGGGGATGTGAAACAGATTGGCGACCACATAGGTGTTGCCGCTTTTGCGCTTGGCGGCAAGGCGGATCATCTCCTTGGAAAGGTCAAAGCCGATGATATCTGCATCGGGGTGGCGTTGCCTGAGGGTTGCGGAATAATACCCTTCCCCGCAGCAGATGTCGAGCACGCTTGCAGCTTCCTTGCAATGCGAAGTAAAGATTTCGTCCACTGCATTGAGTAAAGTGTCAAAATACCCTTTGCTTAAAAACGCACGGCGCGAGAGTGCCATGTCCTTGTTGTCGCCCATGTCGCTGCCCTTTTTGTGGTTGCCTGCAAGCAGATTGAGGTAACCCTCCTTGGCAAAATCAAAGCAATGGTTGTTTTCACAGCGCACGGAATTGCCGTTGCGGTGCAGTGTTTCGGAACAGACAGGGCATAAAAGTGTCATGGCATAAGGCTCCTTTTTTTTGAACTGTTGGTATTGTAGCATAAACAGAGGGGATTTACAATCATTTGTTTTTGTGTTGTCATGTGTCGAAAAAACTTTTCTTTCTCTTTTTTGTGTGATATAATTAACTTATCAAAGCTGCAACGGAGTGTTTGTATGACAGAAATATATTACCTCAACGGCGACACTTTACCCACCATCCCCACACCGCATGATTGCGTAATTGACAAAGTGGATATTGATGAAGAGTATGTTGTTTTTACATTTGAACAATACATAAATTACCATGACTCGATACAGGCGATCAAGCCCAATGCAAAATCGCTTGTGATGAAATTTCACCTTGCGGATTCGTGTTTGGACATTTATGAACGCCGCAAACCCAATCGCATTTTCGCAAAAAACGGATATTACAGAGCGATAGACACGGCAGCATTTTTGAAAATTGCGGAATCGGATTGCAAATTGGAATATCTTTATCATTATGTTGCATATCAGTCGCTGATTGTGGAGCTGTGTGCCAAAACAACGATCCGCCTTGAATTGACGACGGATCGGGTTGAATTTTATTGGACATAAAATAAGCTAAGGAGAATTGTATGCGCAAGGAGCAAATAAACGGCATTGCCGTACCGTATGAAAAGACGACAGACGAGCTTGCCGTTCTGCTGGCTACGGATGATATGGGCACATTTGCGGTTGCCTGCGAAGCATTGTCTTACAAAACGGATGAAAAGGCTTTTGCGGTGCTGAACAGCCATACAACAAATGAAGATAAAAACAAAAGACTCTGCGTTCTGAAAACCATTTTCAGGCATCCGTTGGCAATGCAGGCAAAAGCCTTTCTCGAAGAATCGCTTTTGTCCGACGATATTTTATTTGCACAAAATGCGTTGCAAATCGTGAGTGAATTGCAAACGGATGTATCTGATGAACTGATTTTGTCGGCGGTAACAAAGCATTTTGCGGAATTATATTGCACATACTTGTATGCCTTAAAAAATCTGCGAAGGAGTGAAGAAAATTTTTCGCAGTTGATTTCTTTTTTCAAAAAAGCGCAGAAGTGCGGACAAAAAGAGGTGCTGGCAGAAATTCTGATTGAAAAATATAGCTCCGCACAGGCGCAGACTTTGGCTTGCTTGTTTGCGGAAGATCGGTTTGAGAAGATAAGAAAGTTGAAAGACAAAATATGAAAAAAGCACATCGGAAGGTGTGCTTTTTGTTTTGCGTGATGACAGGCAAACCGTAATAATGATATACGCCCCGTTGGGGCGCATGATATCACACCTGCGGTGTGATGATATCCGCTTTGCGGATGATATATTTGTTTCACAAATATGAAGGAAGCTTTCGCTTGGTTCCGCTTCGCTCTATATATGATTCTATCAATCGGAGCGTCAGCGACCCGCAATATTTTCCGTCAGGAAAATATATCATTCATCATATCGAAGATATATCATATCCGCTGCAAGCGGATATATCATTTGTCGAAGATATCTCTCCGCCAAACCGCAATTTACAAAAAACAGCGGTGCTTTCGGCACCGCTGTAACAGCTTTTATTCTTACAGGTTGTAATATTTTTCGAATTCCACGGGATGCGGAATCTTGGAAATTTCTGCGCATTCCGCACGCTTGGTCTTGATGAAGTTCTTGATGAGCTCTTCGGGGAAGACACCGCCTTCGGTCAGGTAGGCATAGTCGGCTTCGAGTGCATCGAGTGCGGCAGGCAGAGAGGTGGGAAGACCCTGCAGCTTTGCTTTTTCTTCCTCGGGGAGATGGAAGAGGTTGAAGTCATACGGACCCCAGCCGTTTTCGTGCGGATCAATCTTGTTCTTGATGCCGTCAAGACCTGCCATGAGGATGGCTGCATAGCAGAAGTAGGGGTTGCAGGTTGCGTCGGGGTTGCGAAGCTCAAAGCGGCGCTTGTCGGGGCTCTTTGCGTAAGCAGGAATACGGATGACCGCACTTCTGTTGGAGGTTGCATAACCGACGGTTACGGGAGCCTCAAAGCCGGGAACAAGTCTCTTAAAGGAGTTGGTGCTCGGGTTTGTGATAGCGCAGAGCGATGCGATGTGCTTGAGCAGACCGCCCATGAAGTAATGTGCGGTTTCGCTCAGGTGGGAGTAGCCGTTGTCATCGGAGAAGACAGGCTGGCCGTCCTTCATAAGCAGCATGTGTACATGCATGCCGTTGCCGGCTTCACCATATACGGGCTTGGGCATGAGAGTGGCAGACTTGCCGTGCTTTATGGCAGTGTTGCGGATGATATACTTTATCATCATGGAAGCATCGGCCATCTTGGACATCTGGCCAAGCTGAGGTTCTATCTCAAACTGGCCGGAGGCGCCAACTTCG
>JAZOWJ010000310.1:0-5169 GCA_045659125.1 Acutalibacteraceae bacterium | reverse complement strand
TGCGCATCGAGGTATTCCTCCACCTGTGCAAAAATGGCAGATTCCGTTTCCTGCCGTTCCACATTGGCACGATCAATCTCCTTGGCAAGGCGCTCTGCCTCGGCAGGATCCTCTGTCAGCAGCAGCTGCAGAGCCTGCCATGCACTGCCCATTCTGCCTGCCGCATTGATGCGCGGAGCGAGGGTGAATGCAATGCCCAGGGAATTAAGCTCCTTGTCTGCACTGCCTGCCACACGGCGCAGTGCTTCAATGCCGCAACGCGAATAGCTGTTCATGTTTGCAAGACCTGCAAGCACGATCAGTCTGTTTTCACGCATCAGCGGAACGATATCAGCCACCGTTCCGATGGCAACAATATCTGCATAGTCATCCAGCAGCGAATCATAGTCGCCGTCCTCAAGGGCTGCTGCCAGCTTGAGTGCAACACCGACACCTGCAAGCTCCTTGAACGGGCTTTCGTCGTCGGGCCGCCAGGGGTCCACAACAGCACAGCAATCGGGCAGCATTTCACCTGCACGGTGATGGTCGGTCACAACCAGATCCACACCGAGTGTTTTCAGCAGCTCTGCCTCGGCAATGGCACCGATGCCGTTGTCCACGGTTACAATGAGGGTTGTACCGTCCTCGGCAATACGACGGCAGACAGCATCCGAAAGGCCGTAGCCTTCATTCATACGCGACGGAATGTAGGCATATACATCCGCGCCGACCATTTCAAGATAAGAAAACAGCAAAGCCGTTGCGGTGACACCGTCGGCATCGTAATCGCCGAAGACTGTGATTTTTTCACCGCGCTCAATGGCAAGACGGATGCGCTCAACCGCTTTGTCCATATCCTTGAGCAGCCACGGGTCGCTTAACTGCGGACGCATACCCAGAAATGCCATCACGTCGTCCACGGTCTGCAGGCCACTTGCATTGAGCACGAGTGCCGCAAACTCATTCACACCGCACTCTGCCGCCACCGCTGCAGCTGCTGTTTTATCATATTGTGCCACATTCCATTTTTTGCGTCCCAAAATAAATACTCCCGGATTGTAAAATAATCGATTCTATTATTTTATCATTTTTTTGCAAGCATTGCAAGCATTTTTTATGTCTTGTTTTATGAATTACACAGCAAAAAAAATATACCGCCCTTCCGTAAGATTGAAAAAGCGGTAACTCTTATTTTACTGCAGACCGGGAAAACAGCAGCTGAATGAGATCCATGCAAATGCTGTAGATTCCTGTTTGCGGGTCGGTTTCGTAGCGAGCACCCGAGGTGAGCACAACAACTCCGTCTGCAGAAGCAGGGTCAAGCACATAGCAGGCATACATGCCATAGGCACTGCCCGTGTGACCAAAAACGGTTCTGCCGTCGAATGCATTTTCATAAATAAAGCTGCCAAGTCCGACCGACTCATTGCCGTTTTTGAACTGCACCTGCAAAAGCTCGGCAACGCTGCTTTCATGCAGAAGCTGCGTGCCGTCGGCTGCTTGTCCGTCATGGAGAAGCACACAAAGCAGCTGTGCATAATCCGTTGCAGAAATGGTGAGATTGCCCTGCGCAAGATGCACGGTCTGTCCCAAAACAGGTGAAAACTGTGCAGCAAGCTGACTTTCCAATGTAGAAGAGCCGCCGTAAAGCAGTCCGATATCCTCTGCATTGTCAACAGAGGTGGCTTCGTAGGCGCCATCGAGCTTCAACGGTTTTAAAAACCGTGTCTGTGCAAGCTCCTCAAAGCAAACACCACTTGCAAGCTCACAGACAGAACCGACAAGGGCATTGCTGAGATTGCTGTAGGAATGGTATGTGCCGGGCATATTGGGCAAAAATGTGCTGCCGTCCGTCAGAAGCTGCTGCATAGGCACGCAGGATTCACGGGCAAGCGAATACTCAAACTGATAGCCGTCTGCAATGGAGGCGGTGTGGGTCATCAGCATGCGCGGTGTGATGACCGCATCGGGATAAGACGGATTGCGAACGGAAAAGCCGTAATAATTGCCGATATCCGCATCCAGAGCCACCATTCCGTCGTCGGCCAACGACATAAAAATCATATTGGTAAAAAGCTTCGACAGGGATGCCACGCGGTATTTGGTGTTCTGCGTGACTTCCCTTCCTGCTTCGCGGTCAGCAAAACCGTAAGCATAGCTGCCCGTCACATAGCCGTCCTCAATGACCGCACACTGCACACCGACCGCACCGTAGGACGCACAAACGGCATCGAGGCTGTCATCGGCAATGGGCTGTATATTTTCAATAAAGGAGCTTTTTTTGGTCTGTTGCACGGTCTCAGCAAGTGTTGCCTGCACCGCATCGGAATCAGAAACCAATGCCGTTCTTCCCTGCTGCGTTGCAGCCGTATCAGCCACAGGCAGAGTCTGATTATAAAAACAAAAAATTGTCACGCTCAACAAAACAGCGATGACAACAATCGGCAATGCGTATTTTTTCATTCCATTCTCCGTATTCCCCTGTTTATTTGCAAAAAAGCTTTGTGCCATACGCACCCATTATTCACACAAAGCCTAAAAATTTCTGAAGCCGACAAAAATTCAAAATTTAACAGGTATTCTCAGGCATGTCACCTGAAAATACCTGTTTGTTGATCTTTTTCAGCTGTTGGTTTTCGATGTCAGATCGAACTGATAAATCGGCCAGCCGGATACATTCTCAAGCCCGATGCTTGCACGCAGAATCAGACGAGCATCACCTGCATCCAGTCCTGCATTGTTGTTCACATCACCGATGAGCACCATGGTGGAGTTGACAACCTCAAGGCCGACACTCGCACGAAGAACATATCTTGCGTCAGAGCTGTTGACAGTTTCGTCAAAATTCATATCGCCTGCTTCAATCAGCACCGTGTCTTTTTTGGCAAAGACATAAATAGCATAGGTCAGTGTTTTGCCCTCGCAGTTGACGGTTACATTGTAAGCACCCGTTTTTTCAAGCGAGGGGGCAGATATGATAAGTCCCTGCGTGATGATGGCCGTTGTGCCGTCGGAATAGCTTGCCTTGACCTGCAGACCTCTTGTGTCAAGGACATCGCCTGTGGTATAAAAAATTTTTTCAGGCAGACCTGCAAGGGAAACCGAATCAATCACAGGCTCTCTGTAATTGCGTTCCCATACGGCATTGACATAGACATCAGTAATTTCACCTGTAAGGGTGATTGAAGCACCCGGCTGCAGCACCTCTGCTCCGTTGGCAGACTGATATTGCCACCCCTTGAAGGTATAGCCGCTGCGAACGGGAACCTCCGTGCTGAGCTTTACGCTTGCAGCCCAGACCGCATAGAGCTTGGTGTCCATGCTGAAGGAACAGCTTTCCCCGGCATCATACATAACCTCGGTGCCGTAGGGAGAGGTTGTCCAACCCGTGTTGACGGGGCTGAAGCTCTGCAATGCAGGCATGCAGCGGCCGCCGTTGGGGATATAGTTGACATAGCACGGATCATACTCCGCTGTGGGCATTTTTAAACTTTCATTCTTCTTCACAAACTGCGAATAGGAAGACAGCTTGCCGCCGGTTGCGTCAAAGGAAACCGTGTAGCCTGCAACCTCCTGATCGCGCTGGAAATAGTAGTAAACGGGAAGCGAGGATTCCTCACCGGTCTTGTTGCTGTGTGCAACGATTTTCAGGCGGATCCATTTTCCTGCATACTGCGAAAGCACATCAGCACTCAAGGAAAGTGAATTTGCGGTACGGGTCTGATCGGTTGTATACAGATCGCGTCCGTTTTCATTTGCCCTGGACGGATTGGGAGTCGACGACAAAATGCGGACATTATAGGTATAATAGTTACCCGTTGCGGTCCACACAACACTCAAGCCGCCATCAGCCGAAATTGTGCCGGTGTATGTGCCCGCATAGTGGGTGGAATACTTATTCGGAATAATCACGGGGTTGCTGAGGTTGGGGGGGGACAGGCGGTAAACCGATGTGGTAAATTGCAGGGTCGTTCCCGAGCCGAGTGCCTTGCTGCCGGAAGCATCGGAATAAGCCACAACCTTCACGGTATAACGGCTGCCTGCCTGCAGGGCCTCCTGCAGATTGGAGTTTGCACTCTGCAACAGAGAAACACTTGTAACGGATGACGACACAAGAACATTGTTTGCAACCGTTTTCTGCACCGAGCCTGCTGCATTGACACGGGAAATGGTGTAGCGATAGGACTGTGCATTGGGAACAGCTGTCCATGTAAGCGAGCCGGGTGAGGACGGATTGAGCTCTGCACCGTTTGCCGGAGAGGTCACCGTAGGATCCACAACCTTGCTGTATTTCGGCCAGTATGTATCCCTTGCAAGCACAGCACGCTTTGACCAGTCGGATGAAATGCAGCCTTCAAATTCTTCTGCAAAATAGTAGGCTGCATCATAAGCACCCTGTGCGGTGTCAGGAAACGTTTTGAGCTTGGTATGCACATAGTTGTAGTAGCCGTTGCTGGCATACGTATCCTTGCCCGTCAGCTCATGACGGAAGAAGGCAAGCTGGGCATTGATGTCCAGATAATCCAAGCCCTGTGAGGTGCACCAGTTAATCAGATTATCGCGGCGGTAGTTCCACTGGAAAATACCGTAAGCTGCACCTTTGTCACCCACACAGGTTGGGTCAAAGTCACATTCGCGCTCAACGTTCGCAAGAATTGCAGCGGTAACAGCAACATTGTAACCCATGACCTGAATACAGTAGTCATAGATTATCTTTTCATTGGCTGCTGCCTGCGCATTGGTAATGGCTTGCGCCTGCATAGAGATTGTTGCAGGGAGAATACCGCCCCACAGCAAAAATAAGGATAAAATAATACAGACACACTTTCGCATCGTCTTTTTCATTCTTTCCCTCCGTAACCGGCATCGTCTTCAAATCCTCTTTCGGATGACTTATGCGTCCGTTCCGATGCCCGAAATTATGGTTTTTTTTGAATCTATTTTAAAGACAGCAATTCATTGCCGATCCTTGCTGTCGTGTTTTCTTCAACGGAAAGCAAGAGCATTATAACATATATTTTCAAATTTGTCAAACTTTCAACATTATATCACCTTATAATGAATGCTATTTACAATATTTCGCTTGTAAATTTTACACTTTTACACGTTTTTGTTTAATAATTCAGGCAGAAAAATAGCGCCCAAAAGCGGCAAACAGCAACAAGAAAACAGCTTCGCCGTAACGCGGCG